>CBDUWJ010000077.1:0-8825 GCA_965370895.1 uncultured Anaerolineae bacterium
CGCCTGTCGTCTCGGCAGGGTGCCAGTGCTCTCGAACATAGGCCAACATCGGGCCATAGCCCTCCTCCAGCTTGTTGGTGGTGTCCAACGCCTCGGGCAATGGAGGTATCAGCAGCAGAGCCGCCAGCGCCAAGGCCCCGGCGACCGTGAGCCATGCAGGTATGCGTGCAAATATGCGTGGCCGATCAAGCGCTGCTATTAGCAGGTCTACGGCTGCTGCGCCGGCCAAGAGAAAGAAGGCAGGCAACAGCATGAACAGATAGCGTGGATCTCTCCAACTCCCGCCCACCACCGTCAACATCAAGGCCAGCGTGACCAGGCAAAGGGGGTAGAGGAATAGGTAACCGCTTGCCCTGTCCCTACGCCGCCAGGCATGGATGGCAAACGCCAGGCCCAGCACAAAGAGGACGGTGACCGCAAGACGATAGGGTTCAGCGAAATAGGGCAGCAGAAGATTGAAGCTAGCCGTTATGTCCAGCGAGGGCTGGAATGCCGGCCGCGAGTCGATCGGCTGGAGCTGCCCGCCGCTGCCAGTGCTGATCAGGAGGTGAATCAGAAAGCGTGTCACTACCGCCGCCGCGGAGAGGCCGAACGCCAGCCAGACCTGCCGGTCGCGGAGGACTGCCCGGCCCTCCAGCAACAGCAGGCCCAGAGCAAATCCGGGCAGCAGCAATGATGCCTCGGCGTGGCTAAAGACCGCGCCCACGAAAGCCAGAGCAAAGGGGATGTATCTCCGCCGGAAGAGCCAAAAGATGGCTAGCAGGACGAGTAGCTGCTGCAGGGTGTAGGCCCGCGCCCGCCCTGCCCAGATGATGGCAACAGGATCTATGGCCAGCAATGCCGCGGCCAAAAGACCCACGGTCTCAGCCCGCCATCGGCGGGTTCGCCATCGCCAGTTGATGGCAAGCTCTTCGTCTGTGCTGGGGGCTTGAGACGAAGCAAAGAGCCAGCGGCCAACAAGATAGACCAGAGGAATAGTCAGCAGACCGGCGATCAGGCTGGGCAGTTGGGCAACCACCGGGGTCCAACCCAAGATGCCCAAAAAGAGGGCATCGAGATAGGAGAACAGCATCCCGTGGCCGTAGAAACTGCCCGACGGCAGGAACGGAAGCCCCCGCTCCCAGATACCCCGCGCCACCAGCATCGTGGCCCATTCGTCCACAAAGGGGTCGCCGTTGAGGAAATATCCCAGCCGCAGTCCCGCGCCAACGGCCACGATCAGGGCCAGGCCAAGCCATGGCACCCAGGTCTGCCACCGCAAAGTGGTTCGTCGCAACCGCGTTGCGGTCCGCACCGTGTCCGCGGTTGCGTCGACACCCGCACGCTCTGCAGGCTCCTTCACCGCCCAAGTCCTTCTCGGACACGCGGTCCATGCCCGATTTCTGCAGCCTCCCCTCCCTGAAGCTGCCGTCCCTGGCAGGCGCCATCCGCCAGTTCTTCCCGCACGGTGTAGATCGGCTTGCCCTGTGCCTCATGATAGGCGCGGGTCACCAATTCGGCCAGCAGTCCCGAGGTTATGAGTTGGATGCCCAGCATGGTCAGCAAGATTGCCAGCAGCACCAGCGGACGGTCGCCGATGTCCTGACCCAAAAACAGTTTTACCACTGCCAGGTAGGCCAGTAGCACCAGACCGGCGCCGAACGACATCAGACCTACCAGGCCAAAGATGTGAATTGGGCGAGTAGAGTAACTGAGCAAGAACTTGACCACCAGCAGATCCAGCAGCACTCTAAAGGTACGGGAGATGCCATACTTGGAACGGCCAAAACGTCGGGCATGGTGGCTAACTTCAATCTCGGTCACTCTGGCGCCCTGGCCGTAGGCCAGAGCCGGAAGGAAGCGGTGGAGTTCTCCGTAGAGTTGTACATCGGCTAGCACGTCACTGCGGTAAGCTTTTAGCGAGCAGCCATAATCATGCAGGTGAACGCCGGTGACCCAGGAGATCAGTTGGTTGGCCATAATAGAGGGCAACCGCCGGTCGAAAAAACGATCCTGCCGATCTTTGCGCCAGCCGCTGACGACATCGTAACCCCGCTCAAGCTCGTCCAGCAGCCGGGGGATGTCGGCTGGGTCGTTCTGCAGGTCGGCGTCCAGTGTGACGACGACGTGGCCCCGCGCGCGGTCAAAGCCGGCGCTGAACGCCGCCGTCTGCCCATAATTACGACGCAGACGTACCACGCGCACCCGTTTGTCGCTGGCCTGTAGCCGCGTCAGCACATCGAAGCTGGCGTCAGTGCTGCCGTCGTCAACAAATATGATTTCGTAGCTTTGGTCCAGGCCCGCCAGCGACTCTGTCAGGCGCTGGTGCAATAGCTCCAACGATTCCTCCTCGTTGAACACAGGGACGACGACCGAAACGTAGATGCTCGTTGGTTCGGCTCCGCTGACTGAAAGCTCGTTCATGCCTCTCACCTATTCGGACCCCAATAGCTGTATGGTGCCTAGCAGAACGGCATCTCCCACGGCCACCCCGTCGAGGTCCACCACGGGCAAGCGCTCACCGGTGTCGGGTTGGTACATGCCCACCACAAGTTGATATTCCCCCTCAGCCGCGTCAGCGGGGACCAGGATGCCGATCTGATCGCGGATCACCTCGCCGGCAGCCCACGTCGTCGTCGGCCGGGAGCCGCCCTGCGGTTCGCCATCCTGCTGGGCTACCAGCTTGCCCTCTGCATTCAGAAGGTGGGCAAAAACAGCAAGACGCTCGGTCACTGTGGCCTCAGCCTGCCAAGAAAGGGTCAGGCGCACCATCCGGCCTGGCTCGACTGCCTCCCCGGCCACGCTGTAGCCCAGTATCCTGATCTGCTCCCCCAATCTGACATCCAGGGGATGCTCTGTCTCCTCCGCGTGGGACGGCGTTCCGCTCGCATGGGCAAGCGGAGCACCGTACACCACCAGCCGTACACCGCCGTGCCATTCGGTCTGCGAGCGGTAGGCGTGCTCGTTGAGCCAATCCTCCACAAATCGCTCGGGATCGACTGCCTCTTCCTCCCGGAAGACGACGAACAGGACGGGATGCTGGCTGGTGATCCCGGCCAGGGTCCTGGCTGTTTCCAGCGCATGGGCCGTGCCCTCGGCGTTCAGCGGCTGTGTTCGGGGCAGGAGGTAGGGGGGCAGATCCCCATCGTAGCTGCGGCCCAACGCCGCGACCTGCTCTGGCGGCACAAGCAAGATGGCATCTCCTGCTTGAGCCATGCCTGTGATAGTCCGGGCCACAGCCCGATAGTCCTCGATATCGTACCCCGGCGCAAGCTGTCGTGCTTTTCGGTACAACAGCACCGCATCGCCGTCAGGCAGCGGGAACCGTTGGGCCAGTTCGAACGTTGATTCGAAAAAGCCAGGGGTTTCGTACAGGCGATGCAGGGCTTCCTGGGCCGCAGCGTCGACCAACAAGGAATCGGCGCTGACGCCTCCCGGGGACGGGAGGTTGGCCGAATAGTCGATCAAGACCAGATAGTCTTGCTCAAATAGCTCGCTGTAGACCGACCCACCAGCATCAATGCGGGAAAGATTCCGCACCTGGATGCCAGGATAGCTCTGAAGCGCCAGCAGACCAAAGAGGTCAGGATTGGCGTGTTCGTCATTTGCCACTACTCCCAACTTCACGGCCTCGGCGTTTGTCATCTGCCGCTCAGCATCCACGAAGCGCAGGATGTCTGGCAGAACCCAATAGCCGCGATCTGTCTCGCCGGAGGCCGGCAGTTGGAGTGTCCCGCCGCGGGCAAAAACACCCGTTTCGCCCAGTAGCGGCAGATTGAAGGCTGTGCGCTCTGCGAGCCAGTGGGGACCTTCGTAGGAAAGGGTGGCAAACTGCACCAGCCCCCAGCCGATGACCAACACTACCAGCAGCGCGACCACGTTCTTCCACGGCAGTCGAAACAGGCCTGCCGCTAGGATCAGCGCCAGGGCGGGCAACACCGGGGCGATGCCCCGTGACTTGCGGTAGATCGAGAAGGTGAAGATCAGGTAAGCTGCCAGCACCCACAAGACCGTCACCCACCAGGCATCGCTCGCCCGGCGCAGTGTATGCCAGATGCGTCCCTTCCGACGGAGGGTAAGGAGCAGGCCCAGCACGGCAGCAAGGAGCAGGGCAAAGGTCACAAGGGAGATGTGCTCGTTTACCAGCCTGACCAAAAAGTAGGCGTAGGTGCCCAGATCATCCAGATTTGCCGAGCGCTCCCGGGGATCATTGAGACCGAAACCAAAGGAGAGCAAGCGCTGCAGAAAGGTTATGCGGGGCAGGTACCAGAGTGAACCCAGCGTCGCTCCCAGAAACAGAGCCGAAAGTAGATTGGTGTCAGGGCCGGGCTTGCGGCGCAGCAGGTAGATGGTAGCCGCAGCCAGGAGGGCCCACAGGGGCAGCAGCCAGACCCCCAGTGGCAGTTGACTGGCGATCTCGCGGGCGGGCAGATACCAGGCTGCGGCCAGCACCAAGCCCAGGGCCAGGGCCAACAGCGCATCTTTGACGTCAAGACGGAATCCTGCCTGCCGGCGTTGCACCAAGCTTTTCAGCACGTCGGAGCGGGCCACGACCAGACACAGCGGGGCAAGCATAAAGGCCAGATAGGTGCGTTTGGTAAGTAGCCCTAGCCCAAAGCTCAGTCCAAACAGCAACGACACAGCCCGGTTCTCAAAGCGTTCACTGGCCAGAAGTAGGTAGATGCTCAGAGCCACCATCGCCGTCAGGGCCAGCTCAAGGTAATAGAAGCGGGAAAGGGCATAGACCATGGGCAAGGTGGCCACGACAAAAGCGGCCAAGAGTCCCACCCGGCGTCCGCCCAGTCGCTGGCCAATGCCATACACTGAGCCGATCAACACCGCCAGATACAGCACGTTGACCATTGTCCCCACGTCAGTCGAGACACCGAACAGCCGATAGAGGGGCACGGTCGATAGAAAGAAAAGCGGCGGGCGATTTGGATGCCAAGTGATGGCCGTGAAAAGCGTCCTCAGGCTGAAGGGGTGCAAGATGCTATCGTAGATAAAACTCGTCCCGAGGTGAGAGGGAACGTCCCAGCCCAGGATGGTGACATTGCTGGTTAGCCAGCGCCAGTTGTTGACGGCGTGGAACAGGACGAACGCGGCCAGAACGCCGCCCACCAAGAGTGACCGCCCCATCGAAATGGGGAGCCCACATCCGGTGCGAGGCACGACGCCGCCGAGTTTCGAGCCCTCCAGCCAGCGTGCAATTGCCCTGCGATTGCCAGTGAGATGCGGGACATCTCCACGGTGCATAGCCATAGTCGTACGCCTCAAGGCCTCAAGTCGACGACGGCCAATTCGATGAGGTCGGATCCGTCATCCAGAGGCAGTCGAGTACTATCGCCTGCTGTCCCCAGCAGGCGATAGAGTCCGGCAACGAGTCGATAAGCGCCAGGGGCCAACTGTGGGCTGAAAGCCAGGTCGTGGTCGTCGAGTACGATCTCGCCAGGGTCCCAATGGGAGGTCGGATACGAGCCACCGGCCGGCGGCGCGTCCCACTGCTGGGCTATCTGTCCGTCGGCATCCAGTAGGTGAATAAAGACGCTGTAATCGGCATCGAATCCGTCCAGGCCTGTCTGCCAGAGCAGGCGCAAGATCACCGTACTTCCTGCCGTGACCTCGCGCGCCAGGGCGTGTTCGCTCACCGGGATCGGACCGCCCATCAGATCATGAGAGATCAGCGTCACCGCGTCGCCAAACCTGGCAATCGGAGAATGGAGTGGCGCATCCACTGCATCCCCGCCACCACCTACCGTCAAGAAATCGAGCGTTAGCCTTTCACCCACCGGTTCCCCCGTCCGGGGCCGGTTGAGGGCCACATCCAGGCGGTAGCGACCCGGTGGTAGATCGTTGGGTAGCGCCAGCGGGTGGCGGTCAGGGAAAGGATGACTATGTGGCGACCAGTGCCAGCGGTCCGCCGGGTATAGCCCACCCACCGGCTGCTCGTCGTGCAGGGCAACCGTCTCGCCCGCCTGGTTCACCAGGAGGACAGAGGCGATGTATTTGCCCTCGGGCACCACCGGTGCCCAACGGAGGATGACCGTTACCGTCTGCCCCGGCTCTGGCCGGTCATCACTCAGGGCATAGCCCACCAGGCGGAGCTGCCCGGCAAAATCTGCGTCCAGAGAGCGATCCACGCTGGGTGGCGATTCGGCAGGGCGGGATCGAAAGACAAAGGTCCCCCATTCAAAGGCCACCAGGTCAAAACGGTCCCACAGCAAGTGGAGGTACTCTGGGCTGAAGTGGCGATCCAGGCGCATCTCGTCGACGACGAACCAGAGACGTGGATGAGTCTCAATCGCCTCAACCAAGCGAGTAGGTGAGTCGAGCAGTGGCAAGCCGGTCCAGCTATCCAGACTCTGGCCGTCGCGTTCCACCACTAGCACCTGGGCTCCCTCCTCGGCAGCCAGATAGAAGTTGACGGTTGGATCATCACCTGCGGCTGCATCGTAGGCGACGGTTGTATCATCGCCGTGGTCCAGGATCACAAAGGCGGCTGCCGGGGCAAAGGTGGCCAGAGCGTCCCCCTCGGCCCAAGCATCGCCCACGACGGCGAGAGCGCGGTCGTAGCCCCATTCGTTGCGCATAGCGGCGGCACGGGTGCTGGGCCAGGCCAGCCCAACGATCAGAATCACAGAGGCCACCGTCAGCCCTGCCAGCGCCCGGCAGAAGGGTAGGAATGACAACCGCTCCGCCAACCAGCGGAGGGCCGGCACTGCCACACCCTCGGCCCCTAAAAAGAGAAGGGGCAGTAGTGAGTACAGGTAACGGGGGCGGCGCCAGGTGGTCCCCACAGCCAGAAGCATCTCCAGCGTCACGAAGGCCAGCACAAAGGCAATGGACCAAACAGGGGCACCCCAAGTTGGCATGGCCGACCGCCGCCGGAGGACCAGCCAGGCCACTCCCCCTGCCAGCAGCAGTGCGGCTAGCAGACGGTTGGGGTCGGTGAAAAAGGGAGCCAGGGTTCCCCACTCGGCGAAGGGGTGGATCAGATCCACAAAGGCACGGGGCACGGCCTTTGCCGTTGTCCCCGGAAGGATCATCAATTGGTAGAGCAGCCAGCGGGCGGCTATACCCAGAATTATCACGCCAGCCTGGAGCCAGACTACAGGTTGCCGCAGCCAACCCCATCCCCGGGCCACGATGGCCAGGATGGCCAGCGGTGGGAACAGGAGCAACGTCACCGGCTGGTCCACCAGCGCCACCAGCAGCAAGCCAATAGCCAGCCAGCGGAGACGGGGTCGATCATCAGCCACGGCGCCGACGTACCAGGCCAGAAAAGCGATCAATGCCAACGGTTGCAACAGGGCATAGCTTCGGGCGCGGCCGCCCCACAGGATAGCCTCGCCGTCCAGCGCCAGCCAGAGGGCGGCCAGTCCCAGGGGCAAGGTGCGGAATAGCACTCGCGCTGCATAAACGGTCAGGGCCAGGGTGACGGCGGCGAGGGCCAGGCTGGGCAATCGGGCCACAAGAGGGTGAAACCCGCCCCCAAGGAGCAACGCGCCAGCCTCCAGGTAGGTATGAAGCAGACCCTGGGTGTAGATGGCCCCCGTGGGAAAACGGGGCAACCCGTGGCTCAACACGCGCTGTGCGGCCCAGATGGTGGTAAACTCGTCAATGTAGAGGTTGGCGTGGGTTGCATAGTAGAGCCGGGAGGCCATCCCAACCAACCAGACGACGCCCAGCAGCGCCAGGTTCCAGATCCAGTAGCGGTCTATTTTCTCTGTCATTCGCCGAATTGGCTCTTTTGCGGGCGGCGGTGGCCAGCCCATGGTCCCGCGCCCCCTGAGCTCTCCCGAATGGTGACTCGCCAGCGCAAATGCAGAAACCGATGCAGGCTTGTAGCTCTACTTGAACTAGAGGGATTTGAAGATGAGACACCGAGGTTCGGGCATGTAGGGTTGTTAAGCATTTCTCGTCGCTGTTGAAACATTTGGACAGGCTGAGTGTCACCGCAGACCTCGAAGGTCTGAATCCATCCGCAAAGCCTGCGTCACCCTACCGTTTCCTGCAAGAACCCCCCACGCATACGTGTGGGGGGCTCTCTCTACCGGCCGAGTGCGTTCAGTGCAACGGCTCCACCATCACGTCGTCAAACGTGAACAGCCCCCAAGCGCTTCTCTTGGGGTCTGCATAGGGATTCCCATAACCGACCAGCCCAATCGTGCCCTTCCAGAAGATCGAGCCCTCGTCATCGACAAAGTCAATCGCCAGTTCGTCGTCAACGTAACACTTGATGTGGTCGTCCACCACCTCGACCGTGATCTGATGCCACTCATCCAGTTCCACCGGGGTGGCCAATTCAACCTCTACGAGCTCCAGAGGGTTGGTGACATGGTACCAATAGGGTGGCCAGGTCTCGTCTCCATGCTCCTCCTCGGTGCGCAGTTGCCACAGAACCGCCTCGTCCGTACTATCATCCTTCCTCACCCTGATTGTAAAGTAGTAGCCGGTCGCCCACTGACCCCGATGTTCCGATTCTTGGTAGGTGCCCCGGAACCATACACCGATCTGTTTGCCGCCGTGCATGTTGAATCTGACTGAGTAGCGGTAATCGGTCCAGTCCTCGGCCCCCTCGATCAGCACCATGGTCAGCGTGTCCTCGGCATAGTCGTCGGGATCTGTCACCCCGCCCTTGCACCAGTGGGTGTAGCCGGCACTACCGTCATAGCCGCCATTGCCGTCCCAGTACCATTGGTCCTTGTTCATGCGCCTGAGGTTGGTGTACGGCGTCCAGTTATCAATGCCGCCCTCAAAGCTATCAATGAACGCAGGTCCCACAATAACGGTCGCCGTACCAGGCTCCTGGGGTGGAGAGCCGACCAGCGTTGTAGCTGTGGCGG
>CBDUWJ010000078.1:0-8788 GCA_965370895.1 uncultured Anaerolineae bacterium
ATCGTGGATTCGGGCCACTTGTAATGAAAAACAGGGTGATGGCGGAGTCACTTCCCACGACGGGGCGTCTGGACTGTGGGGCGGTCGCATAAAGGGGTTGAATGCGTTGACAAAAGCTCCCTCGCCTGCTATCATACCCTGCGTCAGACCAGCCAATGCACTGCGGCGCAGCAAGGAGAATGAGATGAGGCGCGAATACCCGGAAACCCCCATTATCGCCGTGGGCGTGATCATCCGCAAGAGCGATCGGATCACGGGCGACCGCGTCGCCCTGGTCCGGCGGGACAAGGAGCCATCCAGAGGGCTTTGGACCTTTCCCGGCGGGGCTGTCGAGCTGGGCGAGACGGTGCGCCACGCCGCGCGGCGGGAGGCGCTGGAGGAAACGGGATTGCAGGTAGAGTTGGGAGAAGTGGCCGCCATAGTGGACAAGGTGGTGTATGATGGCGAGGGACGCGTCCGGTACCATTACGTCATAATAGATTTCCTGGCCCACCCAGTCGGCGGCATTCTGCGACCCGGTACCGATGTCAGCGATGCTTGCTGGGCCAGCCTGGTCGAGGTGGACGCCCTGGACATGACCAAGAAGGCGAGGGAGTTGGCTCGCCAGTTGCTGGGTGGCGCAGTCCTCGATGTCTGACGCCCCGATTCAACGGATCATCCGTTCTCCATCAGTTTATGCACCTGCGACAGTGTGGGCAGTCCCCGACGCCCACCCAGCGTGCGGCAGTTCAAGGCCGCCACCGCGTTGGCAAAGGCTGCCACCCGTCTCAGGTCCCAACCCTGCAACATGGCGTAGATGAACGCACCGTGGAAGGCATCACCCGCGCCCGTGGTGTCCACGGCCTGCACGGGAAAGCCGGGCATCTGGAAATGGTCGCTTCCCGTCCACACCCGGCAGCCGAGTTCACCCTGAGTTACGACCAGCACTTTGGCTCCAAGAGCCAAGAGCGAGTGGGCGGCTTTCTGCACGTCTGGCAGCCCCGCGTACGCAGCCGGGAACGGATCGGCCACTACGAGCCAGTCGACCAGAGGCAGCAGTTCCTCCAGTCCAGAGCGGGGGTGGTTTCCGTCGTAGCAGACCTTCGCTCCGGCTTCCCTGGCCCACCTGGCTGCCTGGATGGCAGCGGGCATGAACTGGCCGTCAAGGTGCAGCACCCGGGCCGCCTGGATGGTTTCCTGGTCGGCCTTGTCCAGGGTCAGATCCGTGGGGCGCACCCGCCGGTTGCAGAGGATGGACCGCCTGGCAGTGGCCTGGTCCACGAGTATCAGGCAGACGTTGGTGCCCACGTCGTCCTGGAGGCGTAAGCGGGTCACATCCACGCCTTCCTGGTCGAACAACTCACGCAGCCAGCGTCCCTCCCGGTCATTGCCTAGCAATCCCACGTAGCCTGTCCGGACTCCCAGGCGGGCCAGCGCGGTCAGGGCCGTGCCCACCTGTCCGCCGCCATCGTACACCAGACCGGCGAGGGGCATCATGCCCACGTTGTCAAAGTCGGGTGGGCCGGGCACAATGGCCAGGATGTCGTAAACACAATAGCCCAATCCTACGACGTCTGGGGTCATGATTCAACCATCAGCCAGCGGATGCTCTGGATTCCTCTTTGTGCTGCTCTGCCCAGGCGATCTGTGCCCGCCGGACCCACGCCCGTTCCGCCTCGAAGGATAGGCGGGCCAGGGCTTCTTTCCAGGTCAGCCACAGGGCCTTGAACTGCTTCTCGGGACGACCGGGGATGGCGTTCGAGGCTGGGATCATCAGAAAGCAGGACTCGTCCCGGACGTAGTGACTGCCCTTCCAGTCGAATTCCACCATCTGGTGACCCAGGTCGGCCAGGATCCGCAGGTCTGACAGACCGGCTTCTTCGCCGACTTCCCGGAGGGCGGTTTGCTGGCGGCTCTCGCCCGGCTCGATGTGGCCCTTGGGCAACCGCACCTCTGGCTGCCCGTCTGGTCCCAATCGCTCCGGGCGCAAGAGGGTTAACACGCGCTGGCCAGTGATGTCGATCACGATACCGCCGGAAGAGGCGTATGTGCGAACCGGAAGTTTGCTCATCGCGAGTTGCTCCTGGATTTGGGTGACGA
The DNA here is from genome assembly GCA_965370895.1 of uncultured Anaerolineae bacterium. Classification (GTDB taxonomy): domain Bacteria; phylum Chloroflexota; class Anaerolineae; order JAAYZQ01; family JAAYZQ01; genus CBDUWJ01. The sequence goes on from CBDUWJ010000078.1 coordinate 2,080, forward strand.
CATGGTAATCGATCTGCAAGGTCCTGTCAAGGCGCCTGTGACATAGCGTGTGGTGTCTCATCAGTGCCTTGCAGAATGGCGCAAGCTGGAGTATAATGGCAGTTCGCCGGGCCGGCGCCACTGAGCAACAGGTACAATCGCTCCAAACGGAGAAAGGAGCGAAGGAGGGAGTGACAATGAATCCGCTTCTGCAACGAATCACCGTTGACCCCAATGTCTGCTTTGGCAAGCCTTGCATACGTGGCACGCGAATATGGGTCTCCCTGCTCCTCGATTTCCTGGCCAATGGTATGACCGTGGGGGAGCTTCTTGCAGAATACCCTCAACTGACGGAGGACGATGTCCGGGCAGCCATAGCGTACGGTGCAGAAATGTCCAGGTCTCGCTATGTGGAAGTGCTGGCTGAGGCAGCCTCATGAGGTTCAAGCTGGATGAGAACCTCGGGACGAGAACCCAAGAGCTCTTTCGGGCTGCAGAACACTAGTACCTCAACAACCTGAAGGTGACGAGTTGTCATTCTGAGCCGAAGCGCAGCGGAGGCGAAGAATCTCGGTTACCCCGCCTGAAACCGATTGCTCGTCGCAAGAGGAGATTCTTCGTCGCCTCGTTCCGCAGATTGACAGGCCATCAGAATTACCTTGGCGAGGTATTAGGTTCAGATCGTTCGCGATAAGGAATCGCAGGGCGGTTCTGATCAGCATCTCTTTGAGGTTTGCCGTTTTGAAAAACGCTGTCTGGTCACCCTGGATCTGGACTTGGCAGATGTAATCCGTTTTCCCCCTGGTAAGGCACACGGCGTGGTTGTTCTCCGTGTTCCTCGGAATCCAAGTCTGGCGCTGTTGGGGCAATTGGTTTGTCAGCTTCTGCAAGCCGTGACCCAGTTACCAGTTGAGAGGGATCTGTGGGTAGTCGAAGTCGGTCGTATTCGCGTCCATCAGTCGGATGTGGAAGAATAGCAGGCGTCCGGTGACGGAATGCGGGAGTACAAAAGGCCCCCTCGCATCGAGGGGGCCTTCGTGTCCAACCTGACTGCAGCCCGTTACGGCGCGTAGCGGAAGGGGTGGCGAGCCGATTCTTTCTCGGCGACCAATTCCTGTAGTGTGGGGCGTCCCTCCAACGCTTTACGGATGGCGCCGCGCATCGCTTTGTAGTTGTTGATCTTGACCCGTTGGCGGATGCTGGCCGCCGGGTGCACGAAAACGTTGGCGATTAGGCAGATTTCGTCCAGGATGGCTTCTGGAAGGTTGTGGTGAGCGATGGCGTGCTCCAGGGCCAGGTTCACGCCACTGGCCGCTTCCTCGTAGACCAACTGTTTGCCCTTGGGGCCGCGCACGGTGATGGTGGGCACCAGCAGCGTCAGGGGCCGCTCGTTGATCACGACCAGCTCGTGACCAGGGCGAGGTTCGTCCTGGGCACGTTCGATGGCCCGCCCCACTGGCCCGTCCTTCCTGCCCAGGAGCAGGTCGATGTGGGCCACCTCAGAGAAGGGTGGGCCGGCAAAACCTTCGCCCACACACAGGGTCAGATCCTCAAAGTGAGCGGGTAGGTCGGCTGGCAGGGCGTATTCGACGCGTTTGCCGCCCAAAGTCACCATCTGGGTTCCGATCTTGCCCAAGTTCTCGAGTTGGGTGCGCAGATCCTCATAATCCTCCCGCTCGAATTCGCCGCCCTGGATAAGCGGCGACCGGACGTTGCCCATGGCGGTCAGGCCCATCATCCGCAGACCCTCCTTCACCGCCTGGGCACCGCCCTTGCGCACCACCAGCCGGGTGAGGATCTGAATCTGTTTCTGACGCTGACGCACCAACTCCACATCGCCCCGCTGCGCGGCCTGGTAGATCTCCTGCCAGATGTCGGGGATGAGATTTGCCGAGGCGAGGATGGCGCCGTCGGCTCCGGCCAGCAGCGCCGCCCCCACCACTTCGTCGTGCCCAACAAAGATACCGATGGTGCCCCTCAGCTTTTCCAGCGCGGCCATGAAGAAGGGCATGTCTCCCGAAGAGTCTTTCATGCCGATGACGTTCTCAAAGGCCAGGCCCATGCCCTCGGCCGTCCACCACTTGAAATGGGTGCCGGCGGTCTGCGGGATGTTGTACAGCACAATCGGCAGCCCCACCTGGTCCACCTGCTTAAAGTGGTCGAACACTTCGTTGAAGGTGGGCTTGAGAAAGTAGGGCGCGACCACCAGCGCCCCGGTGGCCCCGGCATCCTTGGCCCAGCGGGTCAGTTCCAGCGTCGCCAGGGTGCTCTGGCAGCCGGTGCCGGCCAGTACCGGCACCTGTCCGTCCACCTCGTCGATGCAGATCGCGATGGTCCGCTCCTTTTCCTCCAGCGTCATGGAGCTGAACTCGCCCGTCGTCCCACAGGGTACTACACCGTCCACATGGGGCAGCACGAAGCGGATCAACTCGCGGTAGGCCGCCTCGTTGACGTCGTCCTCCGAGGTGAACGGCGTGACCAGGGCGGGGAAGATGCCCTTGAACCAATCGGGTTTTTTGCCTGCCATCATATCACTTTACCTCCGCGAACGCGTTGTCAATGGCGACGCAAGTCGCCCTGTGGGCATTGTGCCGCAATACCCGCCGGTCCAGCGCCTGGGGATGCACTGCCGCTTGGACGAACATCACCTCGGTGTGCATCGCTTCTTTCGGAATGACTCCCTCGGCCAGCTTGTCCACGATAGCCTTGGCCACGGCGCTCTGTACGGGGCCGTAGATCATGTTGGCCTGCCGCAGGTCCTTCAGCTCGTTGGCGGGCACGATCAAGGTGCTCGGTCGTACCGTAAGATTCGGCTCAAGGATGGTGGTCAGGGCCTCAAAGCCGTGGCGCGGATAGGTGAGTTGGTAGGCCCAGGAATCGCCCATCGGCCCATCCTTGGCCCCGCTCAGCAGGTCAATCTGCACCGCCGCTGCCCCTTCGCCAGCACTGCCGGTGCCGAGCAGCATGCCATTGCCCCGGATCGTCTCTGCATCCAACCCAGTGCCATCAAAGCGGCCAGCCAACGGCCCACGTGGCACTTGGTACTTGACACTTGGCACCGGGATCTTGCCAAGCTTTTCCAATTCCAGTTGGATCTCGGCCCGGTCCTCGTGCAGCAGCGCTCCGCCAACGCTTTTGAGGGGGCTGCGAGGTCGCCCGGCATCGACGCCCATCATCTTGAGCGCTTGTTTGACGGCCACTCCGCCCCCATAGCGGCAAAAGATGCGAGAGAGCTTTTGCACGTGGCGCTGGAGGGTTCGGGCGACCTCCAGCTCTCCATACTCGACTGCCTGGAGCACGGCCTGCCACACCTCTGGATAGACCTGGGCCGAGGCCAGGATCATGCCGCTGGCGCCTCCGGCCAGGGCATTCAGCACTACCTCGTCGTGGCCGATGAGCACGTTGATCCGGTCGCCGGCGTATTCCAGGATCTCCATGGTGTAGGTCAAGTTGCCGGACGAATCCTTCAGGCCGACGATATTGGGAATGTCGGCCAGGTCTTCGACGACTCGGCGAGGCAGGTAGGCGTCCACCACCTGCGGAATGTTGTAGAGGATGATGGGCATCTCGGGCAGCGCCCTGGCGATCTCGTAGTAGTGCTGGTAGATGCCCTTGTCCGATGGGTGGAAGAAGTAGGGTGTGACGATGAGGCAGGCGCTGGCGCCAACCTCCTGGGCGTTGCGGGTCAGTTCGATGGCCTGTTTGGTGCCCGGGGCGCCGGTGCCGGCGATGACCGGCTTGTCCCCGGCCTCCTCCACGGCGATCTGCACCAGCCTCATGTTCTCTTCCGGCGTGAGGTAGTTGAACTCGCCAGTGGTGCCGCACGGGACCAGGCCGTCTACGTCGTCGATCACGTGGCGGATCAGATTACGGAATGCCCCCTCGTCCAGCGATTGATCCCTGGCAAAAGGGGTGACCAGGGCGGGGTTGACGCCGCCTGGTTGGAACGGTTTGTTCATCATGGTTCACTCTCCAATGAGTTTTGCTCGTGCGTCGGTTATGTGCGTTTGGATGTCCTGGTATTGCGTCAAGATCTCGGGTTGCTCCAGGAACTCGGCGAATTGGGCTAGCCAGTCCTCCAGGTAGGCCAGATTCAGCTTTCCTTCCTGCTCGACGAGGATACCCTCGATATCCTGCCAATCCTTCCCTCGTCCGGCCACTGCTTTCTGGATGATCAGGTCTTCGGGTGTGCTGACCCAGATTGACAGGCCCTCCAGGTCGCGCGGCAGGGCGCGGCTGACAACCTGTTCGTCGTGACCGGGGATGGCTAGCAAAAAGTCTACGGTCACTGCGCCAATTCGAACGTCCACGACCAGTGGATTGAGGCCAGCGTGGGGACGGCCCCGTTCGGGGAAAGCAGTACGGAGTGCACTACGAAGGGTCGGGTAATCCAGCTCGGGAACCAGCACCTTGATGTCCACGTCATATGTGAGGCGAGGGATTCCCCACCATTGGTTTGCGATGCCTCCAATCACTGCATAGCGGTATCCATGTTCTTCCAGCCAGGTGATAGCTGTCCGCAGTGCAATTACGAGGTTGTTATCCATGGGGTTGTCTCCGAGCTTCGAAACGTTGCATTCGCTCGTAATAGTCTTCCCATTCTCGAGCTGCCATCACCTGCGCGCCAGGACTCAGTTCCGGCTTGATGCTTCGAGCCAATTCATAGAGTGACACATACTCCTGCCACTTTTCCGCTAGAGTCTTTTTCCCGGCATTCCGTACCCGTTCCACAAAGTTGGCTTCGTTCCAGGCGCGGTACTGGGCCAATGCTTCCCGCAAGGCCTTTTTGTCCAGGGTCACCTCCCTGCTCCTCCCGCTCCCTTGCTCTTTACCTGTGCAGGTGCTGGGCGGCGATGAACGACAGGCCTTGCTCGGTCAGGGCCCAGGCAGTGCGGTTCAGGGCGTCGTGCTTGTCCAGATAGTTGCGCTCCAGGGCATCCCAGTCCCCTGATTCTTGAATCTCGGCCTTGTCGCGGAAATAGTCCAGGATGTCGGAGGGGTACTCGCGGGTCTCGTCCACCGCCGGGCCAGCGCCCTCGTGCTTGGCCGAAATGTTGGCCACGTGGTCGGCCAGCTCCACCAGTTCGTCGGTGCGGTCGTAGGGCTGGCGGACGATGCTCTTGTACGTCTCGGTGATGTGGTGCTCGAACCGGACGATGTCCTCCAGGTCCAGGTCCTTTCGCACCTGAGCGGTGAGTTCGATGGTCTCGTTGTTCACCGAGTTGCTCCAGTTAAAGCCGATGAGAGACGTGGTTCCATCGTCGCGGCTGAACAACTTGGCCCCGATGAGTGTCCACAGGGCGGCGTAGGGGTTGTCGTTGCCCATATAGACCGAGATCTTGAACTCGTTGTCCACACCCAGTTTGTGCAGCAAGTAGGCCAGCAATACCGTGCCGGGGTTGACGTTGAGCACCTGCTTGATGCCGTAGGTGGTATAGTAATGCAGGAACTCGTCCAGCCACTTGAGGGCATAGTCATTGGGCTGGCCGATGCCGCCAAAGTAGCCGGTGATCGTTTCTGGTCCACCCAGGTGCACGTTGGAGCCGTCGGTGCCCTTGGTGTCCAGGGTCTCGACATAACTGGCACCCACTATCTGCATGGCCGCCGCCACGGCCAGGATGTCACCGTTGTCCGCTACCTGCTCCTTCATCTGGCGGACGCGGATGTAGCGGCCCGGCATCAGCTCTCCGTTGGCGATGGCTTGCCTGGCTTCGAGGATGAGATAGGGGAAGTACTGCAGGGCGCTGATCTCCAGGGTGATGGCAAAGTCGTCCTTGAAGGTCATTGTGTCAGCTTTGGCACCCAGCACCTTGCGGCGATAGTCGGCCACGCTGATAAAGGCATCCTTGTCCCGTTGCTCGACGAGCCATTGCAGATCGGCCAGGTAGGGCGAGTCGATCTCTTTCAGCCTGGCCAGCAGGTTGGGTAACTGGCGTGCCTCTTCCGCCAGGCGGTTGATCTCCTCGACACTGCCGTATTTTTCGACCACGGCCAAAAAGTCGTTGATGACCTGGCTGTTTGGATCCAGTAGTACAGCGTTGACCTCATCCAGCCGGTCCTCACGGATCCTCAGTCGGTTGCGAAGATCACTCTCCATGGGTCACTCCTCCTTTGCAGTGCATCTTGGGCGAGCTTGCCGACCTGGTCAGGCCGGTTGGTGCATTATAGCATGGATCCTAATGCATGTCACTTTCTGATGTGTTAGGGGACAGGCATTCACCTTGGACACAAAGGACAAGGCTCCCATCATCCAGACGGAAGCCTTGCTTTTCAGGCACCCTCGGCGCGATTCGAACGCGCGGCCTTCTCCTCCGCAGGGAGACGCTCTGATCCGCTGAGCTACGAGGGCGTGTAGGCGGGGAGGCAGGGATTCGAACCCTGGGAGGGGCTTATCACCCCTCAACCACTTAGCAGGCGGCCCCGATCGTCCACTCCGGCACCTCCCCAAGGGTATTCTATTGTTAGGCGGAGGGAGAGGGATTCGAACCCCCGGTGACCCTGCGGCCACAACGGTTTTCAAAACCGTCGCCATCGTCCACTCGGCCATCCCTCCGTGGCATGGCGGCCGGACTCCCTCTCCGGTGCTCCGGCCAGTAAAGCGGGCCCAGTATAGCAAAGAGCTACCCTTTTGTCAAAATGAGGGGAGCTGTCAGCTATCAGCGTCCAGCCGTCAGCAAAGCGATCGGCGGCCAGGCACCGCGCAGACGGCACAGGGCCTGGCGAATTCATC
>CBDUWJ010000079.1:0-8755 GCA_965370895.1 uncultured Anaerolineae bacterium
AGCGGGGCTACCGGCTCAGCGGTGGCGAGAAGCAGCGGCTGGCCATCGCCCGCGTCATCCTCAAGGATCCTCGCATCCTGATCCTGGACGAGGCGACAGCACACCTGGATTCCGACAGCGAGGCCTTGATCCAGGCGGCCCTGGAACCGCTCATGGAGGGCCGCACCAGCCTGGTCATCGCCCATCGCCTGTCCACCGTCCTGAAAGCGGACAAGATCCTGGTGCTGGACGGGGGCCGGTTGGCCGAGCAGGGCACCCACGCCGAGCTGCTGGGCCAGGGGGGCCTGTACGCCCATCTCTACGAGACACAATTTGGCGCGGAGGCCGTCGCAACCGCAACGCAGGGCGTGGACAGGTCCTGGCTTGCTGAAAACGACTAGGGCACAGTCGAACGGCTCCCCTATCCTCAGCCCAGGCGGTTTGCCAGGTCATCCAACCCGGCTTCCATATCCTCCGCTCGTACTACGACGATGCGATACCCCCTTGCCTTGAGTCGTCGTCGCTTCCAGTCATCGGCGGCCTGGACATAGTCCAGATGGTGCGGCGAGCCATCCACAAAGACGACGATCCGCGGGGCATAGAAAAAGTCGGCAATGGCGATGGGCTCGTTGCCATCATAGAGGGTCTTTTGGGCTTCATTGGGCAGAGGCAGACGGCGGTCGTGAATGGCTCTCAGCACCTGCCGCTCCAGATCAGACTGGCAGAGAGCATCCAACTCCGCCAAGGAAGGGCCGGCTGGTCCCCTCTGCAGAAGCTCGATGGTCAGTCCCTCCAGTGAGCGCAGGAAGGGGATCACCAGATGGCGGTCCAACAGTTCGTGGTCCCGCTGATTGTAGAAGGAGCAGAGGCACTCGTAGCATGCCTTTTCGCAGCCACCCTCCGGATCGTCTTCGTGGAGCAGATCCTGAGCATTCTGGATGACGGCCGCCAGGCGATAGGGATCGGTCAGGGATTCGACCGCGCCTGTGCCTCCCTCGGCCGTTTCGTAGAGCACCAGGCGCCGGCGCCCCTCGTCACCGGGTACGACCGCCAGGAAGCCACCTACCTCGGCTTCGTCCAGGTTCATGGTGATTAGCAGCGCCTGCTTGAGGGTGTGCAGCAACGTCGTGTAAAAGGCCTCAGCATCCGACGCTCCCTCGGGCAGAGGGCAGTCCAGGGTCACCACGTCGTTGCGTGAATCGGTAAAGAGGTAGATCCCCCCCAGGATGTCCTTCGCCCTGCCGTGGCGGGGGCACTTGCCGCCATCTCCCGTGTGCTCCTGGACCGCCTTGGCGCCGATCAACCAGCAGTTGCAGGCCCGGCAGTAGGTAAAGCCTGGCGCTTCATCTTCCAGCTCGGCCTGGCGCGTTCCCCGGTTGACGACGATGATGCGGCCGTTGTGCTGGTAGGTCAGCTCGAAGACAGCCTGGTCACCGGCGTGGATGCGGCAGGCCTGGACATCATCGCCCATTTGATAGTGGGGTTGCACCAGGTAACCCCGGCGCATCCGCTCCTCCTCGTCGGCGGTGATGGAAGTCCGCCGGCGGGCGACCATGTCGGGCATCTGCAAGGCATGCTGGATGGGCTGCACGCCGGTCAGGGATGCCCCGCACCCAGCACAGGCAGCGCGTTGGGCATCTGCCCCCAGGTAGGCGGTGCCGCACTCGGGGCACACCAGCAACGTCTCAAAGGCCAGCAGGTTTTGGCCATGGGTTCGCGGCCGGCCATAGACGATCTCGTAGCGGGCACCCCGGTAGTAGACAAAGTTACCTGGCGCATACTCCCAAAGCGCCAGCAACGGATCGCGGCTGAGCTGATCCTCCTGTTCATAGAAGGAGACGGTCACTGCCTGGCGGGGGAAGGCATAGTTGGGCAGAAAGCCCTGGCCACCCAAGTAGCGATAGACATAAAAGTCCTTCTTTCCCTCGCGCATAGCCAGCCGCCGGTGCTCGACGACGAGACGCCGGTGTTCCAGAGTGCGATCGCCCGCCTGGCGATCCAAAGTACGGTTGATCTCATCCCGTTCCTCGCTGAGAGCCTGATACTCCTCTCGCCAGGCGTCGAGGGCGCGGTCGAGCCTATCCACAAAGCTGCCAATGGTGTCCCGGACAAAGGCCTTGTCGAACCAACCATAGCTCTCCATCTCGGAAGAAAAGGCGGTCCGGACAGCAGACTCAATGTCGCCAGTATGTGCGGCCACGGCGTTATCCAGATTGTCGCGCAGGTCAGCATAGATAGGATGGGTCTCCTTTTCCAGGTCGAGTATCTCGTCCGGTCTGGCGGGCAGCCGCACATCGGCCCGGTGGGCCAGCGTCTCCAGGACGAGCGCGCGAATGTGGGTTTGGATCAGAAGATGGTTGTCCAGCAGGAAGCGGGGCGGGCTGATCTTGCCGGCGATGATCTTTTGTGGGTAACGGTAAAAGTACTGGTCATGAGGACCGCGGAAGCTGCCCACCCCGCAGAACACGGTGATCAAGGCCCCCTGATCCTTTCGACCGGCCCGCCCCGCGCGCTGGGCATAGTTGGAGGGGCTGGGCGGGACGTTGCGCATATAGACCGCCGACAGATCACCGATGTCGATGCCCAACTCCATCGTCGGGGTGCAGACGATCACGTTGAGATCACTATCTGCCTCCCGGAATCGTTCCTCGATGGCCCGGCGCTCCTGCCCGCTGACCTGGCCGCTGTGCTCCTCGGCGAGAACGGGCACGACCTCCGCCAGGGGGCGCGTATACTCGCGCCGGAAGTAGTTGTCCGCCAGGTCCATCTCCCACAGCTCGCCGCAGGAAGTGCCAGTGCAAACGCGGAGCCGCCGAAAGTGGTGCACCGTGCCGCAGCGGGGGCAGACCTGGTGCTGGCTGGCCTCGGTGACCGACAGCATCGGCAGGTAGTAGGGAATCATGTACAGGTCGCCTGCCCATTTCACCCGGTGCCGCGCCAGGAAGCGCACGTCGCGGTCAGCCAGTGCGTGGACCAGACGGGGAATGAGCTCGCTCGCTGCCTGGTAGTCCAGGCCCAGGGCCCGGCGCGTCCAGGCCACGAGGGAGGTGCTTGGATGGACAAAGCGATACACCCGGGCGGTGCGAGAGCTGGTTTTGGCTTGGTCGCTAAAGCCCACCGGGCGGAGATAGTCGATCTCCTCGTATAGGGCCTCTGGGTTCAGCCGGTCCAGGACGCTGGCCCGAAAGTCGCGGAAGTGGAGCATGTCGGGATGGTCCACGGCCAGGCGCTTGCGCATGATATCGAGGAAGCCATAGACGTAATCATAGCGCAAGTCTGGGTCCAACTCGCCCAGTACCGGCACGCCGGCCCAGACGTCGTCAGCCTCAGCCAGGGCACCTAGCCCACCGTAGCTCACCACCAGCAGGCCCACATCCTCCAGGTTCTGGTGCAGGCGGCGGTGGGTGCGCTCCAAATCGAGCAGCATAGCGAAGGAGAGGTACTTGCGGTACTCCTGTTCGCCACCAAACCCCGGGTGGAACTTGCCGACCTCTAGATGGTAACGGGGCAGGGCGTCCGCCTCCTCCAACGCTTTGTAGACGCGCAGCCCTATGTCGTCCACGCGCAGGGACTGCTGTGCGTCTTGCAGGGCATGGTATACGGCCCGGCGGAACTGGAGCCGCTTCTGCAGGCTGTTCATGTGGGCCGCCTGCAGGGCGGTATCCTGGCGATTGTCGGAGAAGGCGATCACCTTGCGCTGCCCTGGGGGTAGCTCGGACAGGGTGTTGGAGATCAGGATGTCGGTGGCCGTAGACCGGCCGACGGTTCCGAAGGTAAAGAGCTTGTTGAACTCGCTCGGGCGCCGGTCGTAGACGATGCCACAGTTGGGACAGAGCAGCAAGGGTTCGGCGATAACAGCCACTGTTATCACATCAGCGTGGCCGCAATCAGGATCGAGCCGGTTACAGACAGGGCAGTAGCTGCGGTTCTGGGGCACGGCCTCGGCGTAGGCGCTCTTGACCCGACCGGTGGGGGTAAGCCACCTATCCGGGTGTGGCACGGCTTCAAGCTCATGGGATGCAGGATAGATGTAAGCCGGCTGCCCATCGTAATCCGTGGCGTTGATGTCCCTGGGGGCCAGGTTGCCCTCCTCCTGAACGGCGACGCCGTAGAACTCCTGGCCACAGGCGCGGCAGAAGTTGAGAGGGAAGGTAAGTCGCTCCCGGTCGTAGTGCACTGCGCATTCGGGACACGTCAACTCGCCGCGGTCATTGAGGTGGGGGCCTTCCTGGGTCAAGCAACTGGTGATCGAGCGCCCCTGGGAGAAGAAGGCATGGAGTTTTGGACTGGGGAACTGGGAAATTGGTAGACTGGTAGATTGGGAAGCCGGGAGAAGGGCTTGTTGGATTTGGTCGGGGGTGACGTCCAGTTCGCGGGCAAGTTGGTAGAGGGAGCGCGGTCCATCGGCCATGGCCTTGGCTAGGGTCTGGGTCAGGGGCGGCAGGTCTTTGGGCATAGGGGCGTAGGTCTCGCTGATGACGTGCTCCGGCTGGAACGGCTCGCCACAGAGGCGCGTGGCAAAGTCAGAGATGAGGACATCTGCATCCTCACCCTTGCCATCCGCCCCCTTGGGGGCGGCCTGGACAGTGGCGCTGGTAGCGATGCAACGCAGCCTTCCCGTGGTGCGGGTGTGTTGCTTCAGACGCCGGATCAGGCAGGCGACATCGGCGCCACGCTTACCGGTGTAGGTGTGCACCTCGTCCAGAACCAGGAAGCGCAGCACGCCAGCGTGTCGCTCAGGGAAAAGAACGCGGTCCTCGTAGCGGGTGAGAAGCAGTTCCAACATGACATAATTCGTCATGAGAACGTCGGGCAGCGTGGTTCGGATCTCCTCGCGGCTGATGATCTCGCTGTCGAACGGCTGCTCGCGGCCTGTGGTTTCGCGAAAGGCCTCCAGGGCGGCGTCGGGGCTGGTGAAGGTGTCGCCGGTGTAGATAGCCAGCTTCAGGCCAGAGCCTGCCAGGCGTCGCGCAAAGTCGTCGTATTGGGAGTTGGCCAGGGCGTTCATGGGATAGATGATGACGGCTTTGATGCCGCGCACGCCCTGATCGCGCATTCGCAGGCACTCGCTGACAATCGGGATGCCGAAGCAGAAGGACTTGCCCGATCCAGTGCCGGTGGTGATGATGGTGTTAGCCCCCTCCCCGACCGATCGTCTGCGGTCGGCTCCCTCCCGCGCAAGCGGGAGAGGGGAGTTGCGCAGAATGGCGCGGATTGCATCCGATTGGTGTCGGTGGGGGTGTATGGGTGGAGCATGACGATCCCCGGCGGCGGCGGTGAAGCAAGCGGGCGCATTTGGATGCAGAAGGCCTTCGGCCACCAGCTCCATCAGAGGCTCGCCCTTTTCGAAGCGGCGGGAGAGCTGGATGAAGGGGTCTCGCCAGAGTAGTGTGCCCTGTTCCACGCGCTCGGCCACCCAGTCCTGGATGGCCGGGTTGTCGAACTTTTGCCAGGTGTGAACGTAGGTGCGATAGGCAGCTTGGACGCTGGAGAGGATGGAAAACGGATTCAGGGTGGTACTTGCCACGGGTGGGGCTGCCGCCGCTGCGGGTTCACCGGCGGGAGCGGGTCGGTCTGGCTCGGTTGGGGGCTCGGGAACGCCGGCACCCAGCGCGGCCATGATGGCCGGCAGTAACGTGGCCTGGACTTGCGGTGCCATCGTGTGGACCAAAAAAGCGTTGGAAAGCACGGCGGGAGAGCGGTGTGCGACAATGGTTCGACATAACTCGGCGGCAAACTCGGGCGTGACACGCTCGACCCCAGTGAAATCCAGTTGCAGGTCACGCTCTTCCCAGAGCCGTCGTCCCAGGCGACGGGCAACCTCCAGGTCGTCAAGACTCGGTTGTTCAGCGGCTACGCGATGAGCGGGCATTGGACAAACTCCTCATACTGGAAGACTAGCCAAGCTTGAGCCAGCGTTCCTCCGACAGCAAATCCAGGAAGGGAGAGGGAATGGAACGGTCGTAGGTGATGAACAGATGGCGCATGGCCCGCGTGCTTCCGACGTAACACACGCGGCGCTGGTTCTCCAGGTGCTCTCTGATATCCTCCGGATCGGTGGCCCTCGTCTCCCTGGGCAGGCGATCGGCCTCCATGTGAGCAATGCCCACAATGGGAAATTCGAGTCCCTTGGCTGCGTACAGGGTCATCACCTTGACGCAGCGTTCCTCCAGGCGCACCTCTCTGCTGGGCAGGAACCGCGCTGGGAGTCCCTGCTTCGCCAGCAGGTTGGCCAGGCTTTGACCCAGACTGTTGGTGGGCACCAGGACGGCTGCGCCGTTGACCGGAAGGCGCAACTCCCTGGCGGCGGCGCAGATCTGTTCCGCGAGCCAGCGGGCCTGGTCAGCAGTGCCAGCAGCGGCATAGACGACCGGCTTGGGGCCGGCGTGCACGAACTCTTGCCCCATCGCCTCGTCGTCGGCACCATCCATCCCGACCAGGAGCTCGGCGGCTGCATGGGCAATCTGCCGGGTGCTGCGGTAGTTGCGCCGCAGGATGCGCGACCGTCCAGTCACCTGGAGCTGTTCATGTACGTGGCTCCAGCGGAAGCCACGGTTGTACAGCGATTGATTGGCATCGGCCGTCAGGAACAGGCCTGAGGGATCGCGGCACAGCTCGACACACAAGGAGAGCGCGACCGGGGTCAGGTCCTGTGCTTCATCCACGATCACATAATCCCAGCGGCGCGGGAACGCCCCGGAGGCAACCTGGTCCAGGGCGAACTGCCTCAATTGTCCCCAGGTGAGCAGTTCCTGTCCCTCCAGGTACTGGCGATATACGGTGTACAGCTTCCACACGGCCGAGCGGAGCGACTCGTTGAAGGGAATGGCCCTACCGGCCCGGTTCGCCCGTAAATAGTCCTCAAGCTCGCGGCAGTTCTGGCCTTCGATCACCCACTCGAATTCCTTCAGTAGGTAGCCATCGCGCAGATGCTGTAGGGCTGTACTGACCAACAGCTTGTCCAACTCGCCCATGGCCCGGGGCTTGAAGGATGCCCGGGCGTACCCCAGTGCTCCGGCCTGCTGGTCGGAACTGGCCAAGCGAAAAGCCCGGTCACTGCTCCTGGCGATCCACATCACGGTGCTGTCCACCGTCGTCAACCGGATCTTCCTGGGCAGTTGGGTGCATTCTGAGTTCAAGACGTCCTGTAGCAGTTGGCACAGCAAGGATTCACTAAAGTTGGTTAGCGCGTTTGTGTATGTGGTGAACAAAACGTCCGGCAGTCTATTGGTCGTTCGGAGTGCATGATCGATGACGACCCGCGCCCGGTACAGGGCTACAGTCGATTTGCCAGAGCCTGGCCCCCCTTTGACCAGGGTTGGGCCCGAAAGGGCCCAGTCGGTGTAGCGCCGCTGGGTGTCGTCCAGGTGCAGGAGAAAGCCGCGCAAGGCTCCCTCGGCGTACCGCTCCAAGTCCTCCGGTTTGACGAGCAGATGGTCGGGCTGGCGGGCGAGCTGCTGGACGTCAGGTGGCCACAAGGCGTCCAGAACCCGGCCCAGCACCCAGTCCGGCACGCCTGTGTCCATGAGATCGTCCTCGGTGCGACAGCGTATCAGCTTGTGGTGGTAGTCCTCGGGAATCCGCCATCGATTCAGCCGGCTGGGCGTCAGCTTGCGCGGAAGCGGATCGCTCTGGGGTGTCTTGGGCTGGTACCACTCGGGGTGCTGCATCCACTCTGGTAGGCCCTCCTGGCTGGGCTCCAGGCCGGCGGCCAGCTCAGAGCTGAAGGCCAGCTCGAAGTCCGATTCGGCGTCGGGGTCATAGCTGAAGCGCCGGTACACGTCCCCGCGCGGCCCAATGGCCAGGAGCTGGACCACCTGATGCTCGGGCAAGGCCGAGTAGATGAGCCGGTGGTCGCCAAGTCTATAGCGCCACAGGTTCTCCCAGCCCTTCAGCGGCTTGATCGTGTTGCCATGGAGGGTGATGGGATCCTGCTCCAATTTGGCGTGAGCCTGAGTGGCCTGCCTCTGCAGCGACTTGGGCAGTTCAACAAAGGCCGTGTCGTAGGCCGGTTTGTGGGTGATCAACCAGGTCATGTTGGTTTCTCCTATGTCGCCCAGCGGTCCTTCCACATGCAGCACCGCTTGTATTTCTTTCCACTGCCGCACGGACAAGGTGCATTCCGCGGGACCCTCTCCCTTGGTGGCGATGCGCTGAATCTGCTTGGCTCGTCGCCATGCAACTCTAGCTGTATCTTCTGGTAGGCCGGATGTCCGAAATCGACTGCTGCTCGCTTCACAAGATGGTAGTGTTCTTCCAAGCGTTCTATGGTTCGCTGATCGTTTAGTACCACATCGGTCACCAACTGGAGCAACGCTTCGGAGTACTCGCTCTGCGGGTTCAGTGGATCGAGGAAGGGACCTGCCATGTCATCATCCCGGTCGAAAGCGTAGCTGACTGTCGCCAGGTACCCGCGCTCGAGTTGCTCCTCGCAGGCGATGTTGAGCATTACGCGGCGGCAATCGCAGTCGGGATCCGGGCAGTAGGATTCGATCAACCCATAGGTACCTTCGGGTAGATCATCCTGCGCCTTCAGGACCGTGATGGTGCGGGTCTCGCGTTCCGCCAATTCGGGCTCGATCTCAAAGAAGGGTAGAAATCCCATGCATTCAGCTCCTTCCGATTGAGCATTTGCTCTTAGACGCCATGGTTATCTTTTGACGGTCAGTTGTTCCAACTCGCCATCGTCAGCCAGGAAGTAGAAGTCGATGCCAGATACCAGGCTGCCATACCGCTGCAGCCACAGCTCTGGCACCTGCCGGTCGTTGCCAAAGAC
>CBDUWJ010000080.1:0-8729 GCA_965370895.1 uncultured Anaerolineae bacterium
TTGATGAACAAGATCCGGCGCATCGAGATCCGCACGCGCCGGCTGGTAAACGACAGCTTTGCCGGGGAGTACCACTCTATCTTCAGGGGGCGGGGCATGGAATTCGACGAAGTGCGCCCCTACCTGCCCGGCGACGAGGCGCGGACCATCGACTGGAACGTCACCGCCCGGATGGGACAGCCCTTTGTCAAGACGTACGTGGAAGAACGAGAGCTGACCGTCATACTGATGGTGGACGCTAGCGGCTCCGGTGACTTTGCCTCGGAAGGGAAATTCAAGCGGGAACTGGCAGCCGAGCTGGCATCCGTTCTGTCCTTCTCGGCCACGACTAACAAGGACAAGGTAGGGTTGCTGATCTTTACCGACAAGGTGGAACTCTACATCCCGCCGCGCAAAGGTCGCCGTCACGTACTGCGGCTGATCCGCGAGTTGCTGGCCTTTGAGCCAGAAAACAGCGGCACCGACATCAAGCTAGCCCTGGATTCCATCAACCAGATCCTGAAACGGCGGAGCATCATCTTCCTGATCTCGGATTTCCTGGATGACCCAGAACGCTACAGCAGGCCCCTGTTCATGACGAACCGCAAGCACGACGTGATCGCCGTCGACCTGCACGACCCCATGGAGACCGAGATTGCCAACGTAGGCTTGCTGACCCTGGAAGATGCCGAGTCGGGGGAGTTGGTCTGGTTGGATACCAGCGATGCAGCCTGGCGTGATCTCTTTGCCCTGCGTACCAGCGAGTTCGAAACAACCAAGCGCCGAACCTTGGCCAACGCGGGCGTCGACCGAGTGCAGATCCGGACCGACCGGGATTACGCCAAGGCCCTGACCATCTTTTTCCAGAAACGCAACAAGCGGATCAGGCATTAGAGAGAATGGATGTTGGATACTGGATATCGGAGTCTGGATCTCGGGAGAGAATTCCGAATCCCTGATCACAGATATCCGGTATCCTCGAAAGGAACGACCGGTATGGACAAAAGACGAATAGCCTTTTGGTTTTTCATCGCGACTGTGCTCTTGATGGTCGCCGTGCCCACCCAGGCTGCCGATGGCGTGCAGGTCGAGTTGACGGCCGATAGGGCTGAGCTGACCGTGGGCGACCCTGTTCAGTTAACTCTGGAGGTGACCCACCCGGCCGGCTACCAGGTTATCATCCCCAAGTTGGAGCAGAGGTGGGGCGACTTTGAGGTGCGGAGCCAGTCTCAGGCCACCACCACGACCAACGACGCTGGCGCTGAGACGACCCGCCAGGTCATCGAGGTCACCCTGTTCAACCTGGGAGACTTTGAGACGCCAGCCCTGCCCCTCACCATCAGTGATGGCGCCGGGCAGGTGACGGAAGAGCTGGTGCCCTCCATCTCTTTGGCGGTGGTTCCAACCCTGGCGGAGGATGACACGGCCTTGAAGGATATCAAGCCGCAGGCAGGACTGGCCGTACCGGCCACCTGGCCCTGGATCGTGGGAGGCTTGCTCGGGGCAGCGGTCATCGCCGTGGGCGGCTGGTGGGCCTACCGCCGCAGGCAAGGAAAGCCTTTTGGCCTGGCCCCCCTCGTGGACAATCGCCCACCCTGGCAGGTGGCCTACGATGAATTGGCCCGCATTGAGGGCCTGGGGTTGCTGGAACAGGGACGCTTCAAGGCGCACTACTCCCTGGTCACCGACTGCCTGCGGGCGTACCTCGTGAGCCAGTTTCACCTGCGCGTCCTTGACCGCACTACGAGTGAGCTCAGGCCGATCTTGCGACAGTCGGACCTCGCTCCCGACCACACGCGCCGGTTCCTGGATCTGTTCATGGAGAGTGACCTGGTGAAATTCGCCAAATTCACCCCGAACCTCGAGACGGCTCGCCAGTTGACGGGAGATGCCCGCCTGCTGGTGGACCTGACCCGGCCAACACCGGAACTGGAAGCTGCCGCTGGCGACGTGCCACCTGTCGCACCGCTGGCGACGACCCAGCTCAGCTACCAATCTGGAGAATAGGAGGTAATGGCATGTTCTTTCGATTCGAATCTCCGTGGTTGCTAAGCCTGTTGCTGTTGATACCTCTGCTGGCTGCCTGGCCGCTTCTGGCAAAAAGGTGGTCGCGGCCTTCCGGCTTGCGCTACGCTGCGGTCAAACTGGCAGGTGAATCCAGCCACTCGTGGCGGATTGGCCTGCGCCCGGTCCTTACGGCGCTGCGGATACTGGCCCTGGCCCTGATCATCATCGCCGTCGCCCGGCCACAGACGGGCCAAGCCCGCGACATCATCAAGGGCGAAGGCCTGAACATTGCGCTGGCGCTGGACATCTCGGGCAGCATGGCTTCGCTCGACTTTGAGCCACAGAACCGGTTGGAAGCAGCCAAAAGGGTCATCAGCGACTTTGTGCAAGGCCGGCCCTACGACCAGATTGGGTTGGTGGTCTTTGCCAGCAACGCCTTCAGCCAGAGCCCGCCCACTACAGATCATAACGTGTTGTTGCGCCTGCTGAAACGCACCGAACTGTCCACGGACCTGGGCATTGATGACGGCACGGCCATCGGCATGGGGCTGGCGAACGCTGGAAACATGCTCAAGGATTCTGACGCCAAGACCAAGGTCATCATCCTTCTCACTGACGGCGTCAACAACGCCGGGCAGATCGACCCCCTGACGGCGGCCGAGGCGGCCGAGGCGCTGGGGATCAAGGTCTACACTATCGGCATGGGACGGCCCGGTCAGGTGCCCGTCCCTGTCGTGGACGTTTATGGACAGGAGCGGATCACATACCAGGAAAGCACTCTGGACGAGGCCACGCTTCAAGAGATCGCCGACATCACGGGGGGACGCTACTTCCGCGCCGAGGACACGGCAGGCCTCAAACAGATCTACAACGAGATCGACAGCCTGGAAAAAACCCAGATCGAGGTGGAACGCTACACCCGCTATCAGGAACTGATGGCCTGGCTGCTGGTTCCCGCTCTGGGGCTCGTCGTGACCGAGATGTCTCTGCGCAAGACGGTGTTCAGGAAACTGCCGTAGGAACGCGAGACGTGGAGCGCCGAACTTCAGACGTGAAGCGTGACAATTGAAAGGATGAATGATTATGACATTCGCAAAGCCAATCTTCCTGTATGGTTTGCTGATATCGCTTCCACTCATGGGTCTATTCCTACTGTGGGCCGGACGGCGCCGAAGAGCGGATCTCGCCCGCCTGGGGAATCCCACGCTAGTGCAGCGCCTGAGCAGCACGGTCAATTGGCGGGGTCGCCGCTGGCGAGACGCTCTGTGGCTCGTCGTCTTGGCATTGCTGCTCATTACCCTGGCCCGCCCGCTATGGGGCACCGTGACCCAGACCGTGGAACAGGAGGGCATCGAGGTAATGGTCGCCCTGGACGTGTCCCAGAGCATGCTGGCCCAGGATATCAAGCCGGACCGCTTGAGCCGGGCCAAGATGGAAATCGCGGACCTGATGACACGGCTGGGTGGCGACGAGATCGGCCTGGTCCTCTTTTCGGGAGCAAGCTTTATCCAGTTCCCGCTCACGTCCGACTATGCTACGGCGCGAACCTTCCTGGATAACGCCCGGCCGGAGGTCATCTCCAGGCCCGGCACCGCCATCGGTGACGCGATCCGCACGGCCATGGCCGGCTTCGACATGTCGCGGGCCAGCCAGAAGGTGATCGTCTTGATCACCGACGGCGAAGACCACGGTGGAGACGCGTTGGCCATGGCGCAGACAGCCGCCGAGCAAGGCATCATGCTCTACACCATCGGTTTTGGCTCACCCCAGGGCGAACCGATCCCAGAGCACGATAGCCAGGGTGAAATCATCGGCTACAAGAAGGACCAGCAGGGCCAGGTGGTCCTCTCCAAGCTGGACGAGGCCACGCTGCAGCAGATCGCCCAGGTCGGCGGCGGCCAGTACTTCCGCGCCACTGCCGATGGCAGCGAATTGACCGCACTGGTATCGGAACTGGACACGCTCCAGAAGGCCGAGCTGTCCGCCCTGTTGGAAATCCAAGGGATCGAGCGCTTTCAAACGTTCCTACTGGCTGCCCTGGCTCTGATGATCGCCAGGGAGTTCATTCCGGACCGCGTGCTGCCCTCGGCAGCACGGCACAAAGCGACCAAGAAGCGAACCGCGATGCACGAGCAGTGGTCAGCGGCGAGCGGTAAGTAGACGGGAGATTATGAGATGAAGAAACTAGTAATACCGATTATGATCCTGTTGGTGCTGGTCCTGGCTGCCTGCGGCCAATCGGCAGAGCAACTGAACAACACTGGGAATGAGGCATTTGACAACCAGGAATACGAGGCCGCACTCACAGCCTATCACCGCGCAGTGGAGGACTCGCCGGGGATGGCCGAACCGCACTACAATGCAGCCAACAGTCACTACCGTCTGGAGGACTATGGGCAGGCCCAGCAGGAGATCGAACAAGCCTTGGTCAATGGGGAGAACCTGAACGGCTTGGACCAGAATAGCTTCTACAACCTGGGCAACACGTTCTTCCAGACTGAGGAGTATGAGACAGCCATAGAAGCCTACAAAGAGGCATTGCGTCTGAATCCTGACGACCTGGAGGCAAAACAGAACCTGGAACTGACCCTGCGACAGTTGCAGCAGCAACAGCAGGATCAGGAAGAGCAGGATCAACAGGACCAGCAACAACAAGACCAGGAGAACCAAGATCAGCAGCAGAGTGATCAACAGGATCAACAGCAGGACGACCAGCAACAGGACGGTCAACAGGACCAACAGCAGGACGACCAGCAGCAAGACGGTCAACAGGACCAACAGCAGGATGACCCGCAGCAGGACGGTCAACAGGACCAACAGCAGGACGACCAGCAGCAGGACGGTCAACAGGACCAACAGCAGGACGACCAGGAGCAGAATGGCGAGGAAGGTGGCCAGCCGCAGCAGATCGCCGGCCTGACCAAGGAGCAGGCACGACAACTATTCGCAGCCGCTGCACAGGGCACGGAGAGTCTGGAAGAGTACCTGCAGCAGATTCTGGTCTTTCCCGGCGCCCCGCCGATGCAGGACTGGTAGACGACGCAGGGCGTGAAACGTGATTCGTGAAACGCGGACTCGCTTTTCACGAATCACAAGTCAGGAGGATGCATGCCGATGGAATCCAAGATCAAACACCTAATGCCCATTATCTTGACCGTTCTCTTCCTATCGTCGGTGGGGACGGGCTTTGCTCAGGGCCAAGAGACCATTACCGCTGCCGTGGACCGGACAGCGCTGTCGACGGGCGAGATGCTCACCTTGACGGTGACGCTGCTCAATGCGGATGTCTTGAACGCACCCAGTCCGGCGTTACCGAGCCTTCAAGGGTTCAACATAGTCGGTAGTAGCACCTCGTCGCAGATCAGCATCATCAACGCCAGCGTCAGCAGCCAGATGGTCTATGTCTATCGTCTGCAGCCCTATCAGACGGGCAACTTGGTCATCGATCCGATTCACGTGACGCTGAACGGGCAGACCTTCAGCACTGAGCCCATCACCATCCAGGTCACTCCGGGAACGGGCTCGGCCCAGGCATCCTCTCCAGTTCAGCCGGGGGTCCCACCGGTGGCGGCGGTTGGCGAGCCGCCTCCGCCGGCCACAGATCTGACGGGGCAGGACCTCTTCGTCGAGGCGGAGGTTGACAACCCTACACCCTACGTGGGGCAGCAGGTGGTGCACACCTTCCGTTTCTACCAGGCGGTTAATCTGCGGGGCCAGCCCCAGTACGAAGCCCCTTCTTTCAAGGGTTTCTGGCACGAACACCAGCCGGACCAGAATGACTACCGCGTCCAGGCGGCCGGGCGCACATACCAGGTGACCGAGGTGCGCACCATCCTCTTCCCGTCCGCGGCTGGCCCGGCGTCCATCGACCCGGCCACGCTGACGACGCCCGGCAGCTTCTTTCGGTCCGGAAGAAGCCTGCAAACCAGCCCGGTGGCGTTGGATGTCCAGCCCTTGCCACCCAATGCGCCCGAGGGTTTCAGCGGCGCCGTGGGTCAGTTCACCCTGACGAGCACGGTGGACACAACCCAGGGCAAGGTGAACGAGCCGCTGACCTGGCAGGTGACGCTCAGTGGCTGGGGCAACATCAGCGGCGCGCCAGATCCCACCTGGCCTGAGATGCCCGGTTGGCGGGATTTCGAAAGTCAGGCCACCGTTCAGACCGAAGTTCGAGACGGACAGGCGGCCGGCAGTCGCGCCTACGAGCGGCTGCTCGTGCCCAGCGCCGCGGGTGAGTTCACCGTGCCGCCGCTGGAGTACGCCTACTTTGACCCCCTGGCCGGCACATACCAGAACATCAGCACAGAGCCCATTCCAGTGGCGATCGCACCCGGCGCCGCCGAAGCGCCACCGGTCGTGCCCCTGACCGGCACAAAAGAGGCTGTAGAGCAGATCGCCACCGACATCCGGCACTTGAAGCCGGTGCCACCTCAACTGCGTGCGAGCAACCACCCCGTGACGGAGCAGAGCATTTACTGGGTAGCGTGGGGTTTCCCACTGGTAGGCGCGGTGGGCTACTTTGTCTGGCAGAGGCGACAGCGCTATTGGGAGAACAACCTGGGCCTGGTCCGCAGCTCCCAGGCTCGCAGAAAGGCAAAGAAGGCCCTGTCCCACGCTCGCAAACAAGACCAGGACAGCTATAGTGCCACCGGCCAGATCCTGACCACCTACTTGTCGGACAAACTCGACCGGCCCGTGGCTGGCCTGACGCACCAGGTTCTGGCCGACCTGCTGACCCAGGAGGGCGTGAACACCGACTTGGCAGAACGTGTCGAGGTCTGCCTGGTCAGCAGCGAACTGGGACGCTTTGCGCCCGGCGCCGACAGCCCAGACCATGCCAGAAGTCTGTTGAAAGAGGTGGACATCTTGATCAGTGCTCTGGAAAAAGCGCTGTAAGACGGAAGACATGAGGCGTGACCATCACATATCACACACCACGCCTCATGAATCACGGATCGCGGTAAGGAGGATTCTTCATGAAGCGCATCGCCTTGATTGCCCTGATTTTGCTGACTATGGTCGCCCTATTCGCTGCGAATCAGACACTACTGCTGGCCAAGTCGTCGCCAACGGCGGGCGACGCCATGTCCACAGGGAACCAGCTCTATGGGGCAGGGCAGTTCGCCCTGGCAGCTCAAGCCTACCAGCAGTTGACCGACCAGGGGTTTGCCGACAGCGCCCTGTTCTACAACCTGGGCAACGCGTACTACAAGCTGGGAGACTATGGCCTGGCCATTCTCAACTACCGGCGTGCCCAGCAACTCGCCCCACGCGACCCCGACATCGAGGACAACCTGAATCTGGCCCGTACCCACACGGTGGACCAGCTTGAGGCGGCCGAGAGCGGGGGCATTGACAACCGCCTGGGCCAATCTGTGCGGGAATGGTTCACCCTCAATGAGCTGGCAATGGCTGCCCTCGGATCCTGGATCCTGTTCGTGTTCCTGCTGATCCTGTTCAGCAGTTCCAGGACAGGTAGCACCTGGCGCAAGGGGCTGAAATACGCCCTGGTCGCCACGGCGGTCGTACTGGCTGTGGGCGTCCTGGCGCTGGGCAGTTCCCTGTACGTGGCCAATGGCCAAACTGAGGGCGTGATCGTGGCCGGCGCGGTGGATGTCAGCAGTGGCCCCGGTTCGCAATACGTCACAGAGTTCACACTGCATGGCGGCGCGGAAGTGGGTCTGGTCGAGACGCGCGGGAGTTGGGTGCGTCTGGCTCTGCCCGGCGGAGACCTGGAGGGTTGGGTGCCGGTCAGTGCGATCGAGGCGGTGACCGGGTAGTCACGTCCTTACCGTCCGGTGGGAAATCACCCCAGACCCCGTGCGCATCTGCGATGCGCGGGGGTTCTGGGGTGACTGCTTATGCCTGGATCAGCCGTTTAGGTCCGGTAATCTGCAATGCGCGTGCAGGCCCACGAGTGATGCCCGAGTGATGCTAACCTCACCGCACGAATTCTCAAAAGCGCCACTCTGTAGTAGAATGGTGGCGTGCGAATGAAAAGCGAACAACCATCATGAGCAAGCACATCCTCCTGGTAGACGATGACGCCCTGATGCGGCGCAGCCTGGCCTTCAACCTGGAGCAAGCAGGCTACCGCACCAGCACAGCGGCCGACGCAGAAACTGCCCTGCGTCTGGCGCGCCGCGACCCACCCGAACTGATCCTCCTGGACATCGGCCTGCCAGGGATGGACGGCCTGGACGCGCTGCAGAACTTCCGCCAGGAGGCCAACACGCCCATCATCTTTGTGACCGCCCGGCGGCGCGAATTGGACCAGGCGCTTGGGCTGGAATTGGGCGCGGATGATTATGTCACCAAGCCATTTGACCTGAACGTGCTGTTGGCCCGCATCAAGGCGGTGTTGCGACGCGCCGAGCGTGCCGCGTCGTCAGCCGCGATTCCGGTCCGGTTGGAGGTCGGCGACCTGGTGATCGAAGCCTCGGCCCACGTGGCGACGCTGGCCGGAAACAAGCTGGACCTGGCCCCCCGCGAGTTTGCCCTGCTCCATGCACTGGCCCTTCACGCTGGACAGATAGTGTCTGTGGACGATCTGCTGGGTCAGGTCTGGGGCGCGGAGTATGTGGGCGAGCCCCAGGTTGTCTATGTCCACATCCGCTGGCTTCGGGAAAAGATCGAAGCCGATCCCAAACACCCTCAACGCATCGTCACCGTGCGCGGCGTTGGCTACAAGTTGGAACCCCATGCGGGGGCAGGAGAGATCTGAGCGTGATGCGCACCCTGCG
>CBDUWJ010000081.1:0-8697 GCA_965370895.1 uncultured Anaerolineae bacterium
TGATAGCCCGGCCGCCCATGCCCCCGGTGAGCATCACGTCCGCCCCCAGGCTATGGATGAGTGCTGGCACCTGGCCCGGCTGATGATGTCCGTAGTAGGGATTGTCCACCTCGCGGACCTCTGTGACGTTGTGATCATCCAGGTCCACCAGGACAAAGTGAGGACAGCGCCCAAAGTGCGGGCTGACCACGCTGTCCAGACCGTTTTTGGTGTCCGCAGAGATTGCTATGCGCATTGCTTAACTCTCCTTTGTTTCGTGTTGCAGTTTCTCGATTCTGTCCATCGTCTCGGCAAGTTGCTGGCGCAGGCCTTTGAGGGTGTCGCGCAGCTCTGCCAATTCATCCCCATCCAGGGTCTCGGGTTCTTGCGGAGCAGGCATGGCGTCTCCCCCAGCCTGGGGAGGGCGCTGTCTACCACGGCCCATGCCCATCCCTCGCCCTCCGCCGCCCATACCGGCATGTGATGTTACGTTGGCTCCGCCCATTGGCTGCAGTTGGCCTGACTTGTAGGCTTCTACGGCCTGGCGCACTGTCCCTTCCGGGATCAGGTAGCCCGGCACACCCGCGGCCTGCAACACGTCAAAGGCGTTCGGCCCCAGATTGCCGCTGAGCACCGTCTCCGCCCCCTGGTTCACTACAAACTGGGCGGCCTGGATGCCCGCACCTCCACCCAGGGACATGGCTGGATTGGGTACGGCCTCAAATTCCATCGTCTGACTATCCACGAACACGTAGGTTGCACACCGCCCAAAGACCGGGCTTGCCGGCGCGTCCAGGTTCTCGCCTTGCGAAGAAACTACGATTTTCATTTGCCAAATCTCCTATCTACATGTATTGTGTAGCTGCGATGGGTTGCCCATTGCAGCCCAAGTACCATCTACCCCTGGTGGATGGGGAGAGCGGGGGCGGGTAACGAACTTTCCCGTTAGTTAGCCCGCCCCTGCGCCGTCCCCGGCGTATCGCGTTACTCCTGACTGAGTTCGCCCATCCGTTCGTTGAGGGCACCGAGTTGCTCCTTGAGCCACTGCGCTTCGCCCTTGAGCATCTCAAGCTCTTGCTCTTTGGATGGAGATGCATAAGGAGCGTCATAGTAGGCCCCGTAGCCGGCACCGTACGCCTGCTCTGGGGGTGCACCTGGGCCCGAAAACCCCGGGCCGCGCGCCCAACGCGGCAGCCCGGTAGCATAGTACCAGTTTCGCCGCCCCCGGCCACCACCGCCAGGACCATAGCCGCCCCACTGTCCGCCACGGGTCCCACGGCCACCCCGGCCATAGAACCTCTGGCCCGGGCCCGAGTTGGCCCAGCCCGGTGCATCATAACCACTACAGTAGCCCATGCCCCGGCCTGTCCTTGGGCCCATACCTCCCGGTCCAGTTCTGTTTCCTGCTGGCATTCTAATCACCTCCCTTCCGTTGCGTATTGGGTATTAGATATTGGGTAGTGGAGAATGTCCACTACCCAATGTCAAATGCCTAATCTCCGATCTCACGCCTTCAGGCCCATCGGTCGCCGCACCTCAGGTATTCGCGCTGCCAGGTCCCTGGCGATGGGGCCAAAGGCCTCGCCTGCCAACCTACCGTCCTGGTAGGCGTCCTCCACGCGCCCCACGTCGCACAGCTTGGCGATCTCTGGATCGATAGGCACCCGTCCCAGGAAGGGAACCCCGATTCGCCGGGCCGTCTCTTCGGCGTGGCTGGGACCAAAAATCTCGTAGCGTTTGCCCGTGTCGGGGCACTCGAAATAGCTCATGTTCTCGATCAGCCCCAATAGCGGCGTCTCCATCTGCTGAGCCATGCGGGCCGCCTTGCGCACCACCATGCTTGCCAGGCCCTGTGGCGAGCTGACCAATACAATGCCCGACATTGGCAGCGATTGCATTACCGTCAGTGCAGCATCCGAAGTGCCGGGCGGCAGGTCTACGATGAGATAGTCCAGCTTGCCCCAAAAGATGTCGCCCCAGAACTGCTTGATCGCCCCGCTTACCAGCGGCCCACGCCAGATGACAGCTTGGTCTTCCTCATCCAAAAGCAGGTTGATGGACATGACCTTGATGCCGCCCTCGGTCTGCGGCGGCATGGGGCCCATGGGACTCATGCCCAATCGCGCTCCATCGGGGAAGAACATCTTGGGGATGCTGGGACCGGTGATGTCGGCGTCCAGGATGCCGACCTCGTGTCCCTCCTGGCGCAGCGCCACTGCCAGCAGCCCGCTGACCAGCGACTTGCCCACGCCGCCCTTGCCACTCATTACCGCGAGCACCCGGCGGATGTCATTCAAGTGTTCGGCCGAGCCCTTGTCCTTCTGCGGCGGCACCCCGATGCCGATCCGCTGCTTCTCCTCGTCGGTCATCTCCGTCAGTTCAACCTCCACCCCTTTGACGCCCTCCAGGGCACTCACCGTCTGTTTCACATCGCCGACGATTTGCTCCTTGAGCGGGCAGCCCATCGTCGTCAGCGCCAGGGTGATGTCCACCTGGTCTTTCCTGATCCGTACTTTGCGGATCATACCCAATTCGATCAGGTTCTTGTGCAACTCGGGGTCCATGACCCCCTCAAGTGCTTTGCGCACCACAGATTCCGTAATCAACTTTTGTACCTCCCCTGGTTTGTTCGTCTATCGTCCTTTGTCATTGATGATTGCTCATTGATCCTTCGTCATTGTGACCAGTCGCACCCCGCGCATTTGACGGAAGATGGCCCCCTGACTTGCCACCACCAGCGCCTCGGCGGGATCGATGACCCGTGTCCCGGCGATCAGGTCTACGCCATAATCGAACAGGACCGGCGATAGCGGCGAGGTGGGACCCAGCATCAGCACAAAGGCATCTGGCCGGCAGTGCGTGATCAACCTGTCAAAGCTCTTGTTGACCAACGACGTGCCGGTGATGGCTACCACGTCTGCTTTCGGAATCACCTGGGCGGCTGCCTCGGTCGGCAGCTCTCCGGCGCTGGGATCGAGCTCCAGCACATCGAGATGGCCCACTGCCCGTCGCACCTTGGGGATAAAAGGGAAGTGACCAACGATGACTACCCTCTTCCCCTCACCCCGCTGGATGATCTCTTCGGAAGCGTTACGATCGATCAGCGCCTCCCCGTCCACCTCCAACAGGGCGTTGACCGTGGCCATGCCCAAGGCAGCTTCCATCGGGCTCTTGGCCCGCAGCAACTCGGCCAATTCGCGGGCGCTGTGGGCCATCACGTCGCCAGCCCAGCGGATGAGGCTGTGGCCGTGGGGCGTGTGGGCATCACGTTGGGTCGAGGCCAACCCCGCCCCCTGCTCGGTCCACACCACCGTCCAGAACGGTCCTAAGCGCACATCGCGCAGGGCCACGTCCTCCATCGGCAACGAGGCCAGTAGATCGTCATTAACGCTCACCCGTGCTCTTCCATGTGTTTGGTATAGGTTCCAAGAAAGTGGTGCAACACCTGGTCGGTCTCCCGCAAGTCATCCACCCACCAGGCCAGGTAGCGGTCGCCTTCCTCTGTGATCTGGTACAATCGGCGGGCCGGGCCGGCGCTGCCGGTATCCCAGCGCGAGGTGACAAAACCTCGCTTCTCCAGGCCGCGCAGGAAACGGTAGACGGTACTCGAGTCTACCGGGTTCTGCTCAAACCCAAACTGCTTCAGCCCCTCCAGCAGTTCATACCCGTGGTCTTCGGCGCTATGCAAGAGAAGCAGCAGACACGGCTCCAAGAAGCGGTGTATGCGCCGAGGACAGGCTTCCTCTCCCTGTTCCCCATGCCAACGGCGACGGCCATAGGGCATTGCATACCTACCTTTCACGTTCATCTATGTGTAACTTACACATAGATGATACCACACCTTAAGTTGCTTGTCAAATCTGGGTGGCGGGAAGGCGGGCGCGTCCCCCGGGTCCTTTCGGTTCTCCATCGAGGGATACTATCATTCCCTCAGTAAGGTGGTGAGAATCCTTTCCCAGTGGGCAAATAGCAGAAAGTGGCCCTCGCCATGCAGGAACGAGGTTCGGCACTCTGGGATGGCGCTGGCCATGGTTCGGGCCATAGCCAGGGGGGTGCTACTGTCCTCGTCCCCGTGCCAGAGGTGGATCTCGATGGGGATCTCCTCGAGGCGGAAGCCCCAGGGGCGGGCGACGATCCGTACCTCCCAGGCAAAGCCCCGGATGCCGTCTCGGGTGGCCTCGATGTAGCTGGCGATCAGCATCTCCCGGAATTCGGGTCGGGCGAGCAGTGCCCGGTCGGCCGTGGGGTTGTGGGCGGTGTACCGCTCGAAGAAACGTTCGGGGTTGCGGCGTGGGTTCTGGAATAGCCATACCAGAGGCCGTACGAGCCACGGGGCGTGCCTGGCGACAGAGACCCCCGCGCGTCTGACAGGCGGCAGGCCCTGGGTGGTCCCCGGTGCGTCTGTGGGACCCATGCCGCTGACAATGGCTGCGGCGGTCAAACGCTGGGGAACTTGTAAGCGCAGGCCGCCACGTAGGGTCCGCCCCCCGACACGCCCACCACCGCAAAGTGTTCGATCTCTAGGCGATCCGCCACCTCCACCACATCGTCGGGCCAGTCCAAGAGGGTGCGACCCGGTTGAAAGTCGGAGAGGCCAAAGCCGGGCCGGTCCAGCGTGATGACGCGAGCGCAGAGGGACGCAGAGATGGATTCGTCGGGGTGCAGTAGCCGCGAGCTGGGCGTACCCTGGAAAAAGAAGACGGGCTTGCCGCCCGGGTAGCCATATTCGGTATAGCCCAGTGAGCGCCCGTCTCGTAGGGGAATCTGGCTGCCCGTGATGGTCATCGTCCCCACATCCCCAGGTCGTCTTAATCCCCACTCATTTGCGAGCGCCCTGGATCAAGCCACGGCACCAGGACAAGCCTCGTTGGCACAGGCTGCGAACCTCACCTACCCTGACTAGATAGGCGGCGAGGAAAAAGGTTCCGCCCCCCAGCGCCGCCGCACCGGCCAGATAGGCGAGCAGACCGATCAGTCCCTGACCTTCGATTCCGTGTTGGCTCAGTGAGGCGGAGAGCCTGCCCTGAGCCAGCCCGATGGCCAGCAGCGCAGCCGCTGTCGCCAGCGAGGCTAGAACCATCTGTCCGGCAAAGGGCACCAGCGACGCAAGGCGGAAGGCGGGCACCCGGCGCCCAAAAAGGACCAAAAGGGCCAGCACCTTGAGTGTCTTGGCCACCGCCACCGCCAGGGCGATGCCGCCGAGCCCAAATACCCCCATCAGTGGCGGGATGAGCAGCACGTTGAGGGCAAAGGCGAGTATGTCGGCGATCACGGGCGTGAGGGTGTCCTGCCGGGCAAAGTAGAACTGGATGACGACCACCTCCAGGGCAAAGGGCAGCAACGCCAAGGCGTAGAAAAAGAGCGGCCCGGCCGTCAACTGCGTCGAAGCGGCGGTGAACGCCCCCCGCTCAAAGAGCAGCCGCACAAAGGGCTCGCGCAGCACCATCAACCCCATTGTCACCGGCAGAAAAACCAGGGTCAGAGCCCGAACCGCTCCTGTCAAGGTCCTGGCCAATGCCTGGCTGTCGTTCCTGGCGGCCATCTCGGCCGAGAAGGGCAGGAGCACCAGCGCCAACGTGTAAGGCAAAATGGTCGTCAGCGTTTCGGCGATCTTGCGGGCGTAGGCCAGGGCCGATACCCCTCCCACGCCTATCTTGCTGGCAAAGGCATTCTCCACCAGTGGGCCCATGAATAGTGACAGGGATAGCGCCAGTAGCAGAGGCGCAGCCAGGCGGCCCACGGTCCGTACCGGAGGGAAGCCCAGGTCGAGCATCATTCGGACCCGGCGCAGGTAGCGGCCCAACCCCAGGGCCTCCATGGCCAACTTGCCCAGGGCGCCCAGGACCACCCCCAACGCCAGCCCCTGCACCCCGCCTACGGCCAGGAAGAGGATCAAGGGCCCGGCGCGGAAGCTGGCCACGCTCAGGGCCGGAAGCGTGAAGCGCTTCTGAGCGTGCAGCACCGCCGTAGTCAATGTGGACAGTCCCAGGAATAGCAGGGCAGGCATCACCAGGCGGGTCAGGTGCACGGCCAGTTCAGCCTGCTCGCTGGAAAAACCGGGCGCGGAGACTGAGATCAATCCCGGGGCAAGGAGTATTCCCGCGACGGTCGCCGCGCCCAGCAATAGTAGCAGCACTGTGCCAATGACGCTGAACAGCCGCCAGCCGTCCCGGTCCGAAGCGCGCCAGGTACTAACAAAGGTGGGCAGGAAAGCGGGCTCCACCACCTCGCGCAGGACGATAAAGGCGCTGAAGGGGATGGTGTACGCCACCAGGTAGGCGTCTACTTGGATGCCCGTGCCGAAAAAGTAGGCCAGCAGGATCTTTTCGACGAACCCCAGCCCCTTGACGACCAGGGCGATAGCGGTCACTATCGTCGTGGCCCGCACGATCCCCTTGACGTCTATTCGGACCCCGTCCTCTATCATCGGCTAAGGCCAAGGCTGAGAGCTGAGGGTTGAGATTTAGGCTGAGCCTCAACCTCAATCCTCATTCCACCGTCACACTCTTGGCCAGGTTGCGCGGCTGATCCACATCGGCGCCACGCCGCACGGCTATGTGATAGGCCAGAAGCTGCAGAGGCAGTACCGTCAGCACCGGGGTCAGCAACGGCGACGTCTCGGGCACGTAGATGACGTGATCGGCTTTCTTGCGGATAAACTCATCGCCCTCAGTTGCCACGGCGATGACCGTTCCGTTGCGGGCCTTAACCTGCTCGATCTGGCTGATCATTTTGTCATAGACGCCGTCCTTCACGGCGATGGTCACCACCGGCATCTTCTCGTCGATGAGGGCAATCGGTCCGTGCTTCATTTCGCCGGCCGGGTAGCCCTCGGCGTGAATGTAGCTGATCTCCTTCAGCTTCAGTGCACCTTCCAGGGCAATGGGGTAGTTGATACCGCGCCCCAGGTAGAGAAAGTTCTCTCGTTTGAAGAACAGGCCAGACAGTTCCTCGTACTGCTGCGACTGACTGCGGCCGGCGTCCAGCACCTCGCCGGCCAGCTTGGGTAGGGCCAGAAGGGCATCCAGGTTTTCATTCATCCGATCCGGCGAGATGGTGGCCCGTGCTTGTCCCAGGTAAAGCCCCAGCAGGTAGAGGTCCACCAACGACGTGGTGAATGCCTTGGTACTGGCCACCCCTATCTCGGGGCCGGCGTGCATGTGGATCACCCCGTCTGACAGGCGGGCTGCTTGGCTGCCCACTACGTTGACAATGGCCCACAGAAGGGCCCCCTTGGCCCGCGCCTCTTCCAAAGCCGCCAGTGTGTCCACAGTCTCACCGCTCTGGGTAATGGCCAGCGTTACCGTTCGCTCGTCGATGAGCGGATCGCGGTAACGAAACTCCGATCCATAGTCCACTTCCACCGGGATGCGGGCCAGCGCCTCGATGAGGAATTTGCCGACCAGCCCGGCATAGGCCGAGGTGCCGCAGGCCACGATGACGATCTTTTCGATCTCGCGTGCTTGCTCGGCAGTCAGCGCCAGCTCTTCCAGTCGCACCTGATTTGTTTCAAAGTCCACTCGCCCACTGATGGTATGGGTGATCGCCTCTGCCTGCTCGTAGATCTCCTTCTGCATAAAGTGACGGAATTCGCCCTTGACCGCCGACACCGGATCCCAGGGGATGGTGTGTGCCTGCTTTTGAACCGGCATGCCGTCCAGGGTCAGAAAGCGTGCGCCATCCGCCATGACGACGGCCATTTCCCGGCTTTCGAGGTAGATCATCTGCTGGGTGTGTTCCAGGATGGCCGGGATGTCGGAGGCAATAAACATTTCGCCTTGTCCCACACCCACCGTCACACCACCGGCGTTGCCCAAACGGGCAGCCACGATCTTGCCGGGCTCGCGGCTACTCATCACGACGATGGCGTGGGCTCCTTCGATCTGCTGAAGCGCCAACCGGACCGCCGTCTCCAGGTCATTGCCCTGCTGCACGTAGCGTTCGACCAGGTGCACGATTACCTCGGTGTCCGTCTCCGAGACAAAGTGATGGTTCTCTGCCTTGAGTTCGCGGCGTAGCACGCGGTAGTTCTCGACGATGCCGTTTTGTATGACCACTACCTGGCCGGTGCAGTCCAGGTGGGGGTGGGCGTTGATTTGCGAGGGTTTGCCGTGGGTGGCCCAGCGGGTATGGCCGATGCCGATGTGGCTGGTCATCGGCTCTGCTTGCAGTAGCTTCTCCAGGTTGGCCAGTTTGCCCACGTCGCGGCGGATCGCGATTTCGCCATCTTGAATCACCGCGATACCTGCCGAGTCATAGCCCCGGTATTCGAGGCGTTTCAGTCCTTCAAAGACGATAGGGGTCGCCTCACGGGACCCCACATAACCGACGATGCCACACATGTTGTCATCCCTCCCTGTCTAGATCTTGAGCAGCAAGTGACAAAGAAACGGCATGAGGGTCACTGGCTGCCGGAGGACCACTGCGCTTACCCTTTGTCCCGCCGGTTGCCCGACGGTTTTGTACGGTGCGCTTGTTCTCAGGAGGGAAAGGTGCGGGTCGTGGTCACGGCCCGGGAGGCTTCCGCTGATCTCTCGATTTCTCGATCGACTGTCACGAGACAGTCGCCGTTAGCCCCGCCGCGAGGCGGGGAACCTCCTCCTCGTCAACCTTGCCGCCCATTCGGCGGATGGCAAGGCCCATGCGCTGTCTTCCCCTGTACGTGCACTTGCAGCTTGAGACACTCTGATTCCGAGGGATCCTCCTTTCGCGAGCAAA
>CBDUWJ010000082.1:0-8685 GCA_965370895.1 uncultured Anaerolineae bacterium
ACTACGGCCGCTTCCATGTAGAGGCTCATATACTGCTTCTGGGAAGCGAGAGCGCATAGGACGCCGCTCCCGTATTCATACGTCGGCATCCTGTATTTCATAGTTTCGACAGCAGCAGGCACGGTCTTCAGGATCAACGATCTCACTTCCGAGAGCGCCTCCCGTCTCTTTGGTTCCAGGTTCTCGATGTACGCGTCGACTTCTGGGTTCCTCTGGGTTCAAGATTCTCTTTCCCTAGTTCAGAAGATCAGAGTCTCGAAGGGCTTTGGAATCTATGCTACGGTATTCCAAAGATCTCCTGGGCCTTGCCCAATGCCTCCACCAGTACATCAACTTCTTCCTCGCTGTTGTAGACATAAAAGCTCGCCCGCGCGGTGGCTGGAACGCCATAGTGCTCCATCAGCGGCTGGGCGCAGTGATGCCCGGCACGGATGGCGATCCCCTCCCGGTCCAGGATGCTGGCCAGGTCGTGAGGATGGATCAGAAGTTCGCCGTCGCGGGTCAGGTTGAAGGTCACCACACCGCCCCGTTCGTTGGCCGGCGGGCCGTAGATCTGCAGGTTCGGTACGGTCGCCAGGCGCTCCAGGGCGTAGGCGGCTATGGCCTGCTCGTGGGCCTGCACGTTCTCCATCCCCAGCTCGTTGAGATAATCCACTGTTGCGCCCAGACCGATGGCCTGGGCCATGTTGGGCGTGCCCGCCTCGAACTTGTGGGGTACCTCGTTCCACTCGCTATGGTACAGGTGGACGCTCTTGATCATGTCGCCGCCACCCAGAAAGGGGGGCATCGCCTGCAAGATCTCCCTGCGGGCCCAAAGAACGCCGATGCCCGTCGGTCCCAGCATCTTGTGGCCAGAGAAAGCCAGAAAGTCGGCGCCGGTGGCCTGTACATCCACCGGCAGGTGGGGTACGCTCTGCGCGCCGTCCACCAGGAACAGTGCCCCGGCATCGTGGACGCGTCGGGCGATCTCGGCCACAGGATTGATGGTACCCAGCACGTTGGACATGCCGCTCAGGCCCACCAGCCTGACGCGCCCAGCAGATCCGCGGCCCGATGCGCCGAATTCGTCCAGCAGCCGGTCAAGATCCTCTAGAACCAGTCGTCCCTCGGGATCGAGGCCGATGAATTCCAGCCGGGCACCCGTTGCCTCGGCCAGCAGTTGCCAGGGAACCAGGTTCGAGTGGTGTTCCATCAGGCTCAGGATGATCACGTCCCCTTCGCCGACGTTGGTCCGACCCCACGTCATGCTCACCAGGTTGATGGCCTCCGTGGTGTTACGCACAAAGACGACTTCCCTGGGGCTATGGGCGTTGATGAAGCGGGCTACCTTGCGGCGAGCACCCTCGTAGGCGGCGGTGGCCTCCTCGGCCATGGTGTGAACGCCGCGGTGGATGTTGGCATTGTAGTGCCGATAGTAGTCGTCCATGGCTTGGATGACCGCCCCTGGCTTTTGCGAGGTGGCGGCGTTATCCAGATAGACCAGCGGTTTGCCGTGGATCTCCCGCTGTAGTATCGGAAAATCGACGCGAATCTGGTTGACGTCAAACATGTCTTCGTTCTCCTCGGGCTATGGAATCCGCAAATCCGGGATTCGGGAACACGGCATCCCCAGTTCCCCACATCCCTATTCCCTTTTCCTTCTTCCGGCCACACTCATCTGCCGCCATGGAGCGCCAGCTTGCGCCCAAAGGCCAGGAACAGCCTGATCTCATCTTCCGAGTCCTTGCTGAGACTCACATCAAAAAACCCTGCGTTTTCGCTGGTCCGCGCAACGGAGGCGGGGTCTGACAGTTGTCCATCTCCGTGCCCAAACCGGCCGTCGTGCGGCTCTTCCTCGGAAACGAACAGCCGCCCACCGGGTTTCAGACTTCGCACAGCCTCAGCAAGGCCCGCCTTCGTGTCCTGCCAGTGGTGAAGCGAGTTGATTACCAGGACGACCGTTGCAGTAGCGTCTGGAATTGGCAGGTCTTCAGCGGATGCCTCAAGAAACTGGATGCGATCGCGTCCCTCGTGTGACGCCGACAACGCCTCTGCGAATCGGATCATGGCCGGGGAGGATCAACGCCGATGGCTCGCCCGAGCGTGACTCTCAATACCGATTCACGAACAGCCTCTCCGCTGCCGCAGCCGATGTCCACAACAATGTCGTTCGACTCGAGCTGAGCCAGCTCCACCGTCAAACGATTGGTGGCGTGCTCACCGTAGTTCTTAACGTAGGACTCGGCCCGTGCTACGTATCATGGGCCTGAGCTGTCCCCATGCTGGTGATGATCATGGGCATGATTGCAGACATCAGGAATCAAGTTGTCTCGCATCAATCCTGGTCTGGCTCCAAAGCCGGCTAGCTCTGCAGCTTGGCCGCGATGGCCCCGGTCAGCCGCTTCCGCAGTCCTTCCAGGTTCTTGGGCAGGCGGTCCAACGATGGCTGAAAAAACCCCTCGACGATCAGGCGCACGGAATCGTCACGGGGGATGCCCCGGCTCATCAGGTAGAAGACCTGGTCCTCGTCCACCTGGCTCACGGTGGCGCCGTGACCGCAGCGCAGGTCGTTGGCCTCGATCTCTAGCTGTGGCAGGGAGTCGGCGCGCGCCTTGCGGGAGAGGAGCAGGTTGCGGTTGGACTGGTAGGCGTTCGTCTTCTGTGCATCCGGCCAGGCGCGGATGGTGCCCTCGTACACGGACCGCGAACTGCCCAGCAGCGCGCCCTGGTAGAGCAGGTCGCTCAGGCAATTGCCGGCGATGTGATCCTGGAGGGTGTCAAAGGCGATGTGCTGTCTGCCGTCCGGGAGGTAGAGACCAGTGACCACGGCCTCTCCGCCCGGCTGGCGCAGAAGGCTGTGCTGTGTCGAGCGGCTCACCCGCCCACCCAGGTTGACCGTCAGCCATTCCAGGCGACTGTCGCGGTCCAGAAGCGCTGTCTGAGTGCGCAGGTCGTACATGTGCCGGCCAAAGTCCTGAGCGTTGATATAGCGCACCTGGGCGCCCGCGCCCACGTACAACTCGGTGACGCCGCCGTGATAGGTGGTCGGACAACCTGCACAGCCCATCGATAGCAGTTCGGATACCAAAGTCACGCTACTGCCTTCTTCGGCGATGAGCAGCGTCGGCGGAAAGACGGCCAGTTGCGGCATCTCCTGCCAAAGAACGGAGACGAATGGCAGGTCCACGACCACGTTCTTGGGCACGTAGAGGAAGGTGCCGCCGCTCCAAAATGCACCGTGCAGAGCCGTGTACTTGTCGGTCGTCACCGGCACGGCTTCCTCCATAAAGTACTCTTGCACCAGTCGTGGATGTTCCCGCACTGCCGAGTCCATGTCGGTCCAGATGACGCCCTGGGCGCGCAGCTCGTCGGCAAGATCCAGATAGACCCGCGCCGAGTCGCGTTGGAGCAGCAGCCCGGCCCGCTGGCCGTAGGCCGCCAGCGCCTCGTGGAGCTTGGGCGGAAGGACATCTAGATCCATCAACGGCGCCTGGGGTGGCGCATAGGGGATCAGATCCGCCCAGTTGAGCTTGCCGATGTCGGTGCGCCGCCAGGAGGGCGCTTCCAACTCTTGGTAGTGATACCAACTCTTGTAGCGCTTCTCCAGCATCCAACTGGGCTCACCCCGTCCCGCCGATAGCGCCTCCAGTGCCTCCCGCGTGAACCCCCTCGCGGGCAAGCCCGATCCGGCCTCTTTGTCTTGTCGTTCCATAGTCGTCGCTATAGCCACGTTCTCAACCTCGTTTGCACATTTGCCCAGTGGCACATCTATCCGACCGACCCTTCCATCTCCAACTGGATCAGGCGGTTCATCTCCACGGCGTACTCCATGGGCAATTCCTTGACGATGGGCTCGATAAAGCCATTGACGATCATCATCATCGCCTGCTCCGGGGAGATGCCGCGACTCTGGAGGTAGAACAGTTGCTCGTCACTCACCTTGCTGACGGTGGCCTCGTGACTGATGCTGGCGCTCTGCTCGTCGATTTCCATCATCGGGTAGGTGTCTGAGCGGGAACGATCGTCGAGGATGAGTGCGTCACAGACTACGTTGCTCTTCACGCCCTCTGCGCCTTTGTAGACTTTGACGAGGCCGCGATAGCCGGCCCGGCCGCCAGCCTTGCTGATGGACTTGGCGGTAATGGTGGATGTGGTGTAGGGCGCGGCGTGGATCACCTTGGCTCCGGCATCCTGGTGCTGGCCCTTGTTGGCAAAGGCGATGGACAGGATCTCCGCTTTCGCACCTTTGCCCATCATGTACACCGAGGGATATTTCATGGTCAGCTTGCTGCCCAGGTTGCCGTCCACCCACTCCATTGTCGCATCCTCGTAGGCCATCGCCCGCTGGGTCACCAGGTTGTAGACGTTGTGGCTCCAGTTCTGGATGGTGGTGTAGCGCACACGCGCGCCTTTCTTGACGATGATCTCGATGACGCCCGAGTGGAACGAGTCGGTGCTGTAGGTCGGCGCCGTGCAGCCTTCGACATAATGCACCTGTGAGCCTTCGTCTGCGACGATTAGCGTGCGCTCGAACTGCCCCATGTTCTCAGCGTTGATTCGGAAATAGGCCTGCAGGGGGATATCTACCTTGACGCCAGGTGGGATGTAGACAAAGCTGCCTCCGCTCCACACGGCGGTGTTCAGGGCCGAGTACTTGTTGTCGGCGGCGGGCACCACCGTGCCAAAGTACTCCTTGTAGAATTCAGGGAACTCGCGCAGACCGGTGTCGCTGTCCACAAAGACAACTCCCAGGCGCTCCCATTCCTCCTTCAAGCTGTGATACACCGCCTCTGACTCGTACTGAGCGCCTGCCCCGGCCAGGAACTTGCGCTCCGCTTCGGGGATGCCCAGGCGGTCGAAGGTGCGCTTGATGTCGTCGGGCACCTCGTCCCAGGTGCGTCCCTGCTCCTCAACCGGTTTGATGTAATAGTAGATGTCGTTATGATCCAGCTTGGACAGGTCGGCGCCCCAGGTGGGCGTCGGCTTGGCGGAAAAGATGTCCAAAGATCTGTGCCGGATGGCGCGCATCCAGTCCGGCTCGCCCTTCATCCACGAGATCTCATCCACAATCTCGTGATCTAGGCCCTTGCGACTCTTGAACACATAGTTCTCATCGTCGCGGAACCCGTATTTGTAATCGTCTAGATCTACGCCCAATACAACGTTATCAGACATCTCGAATCCTCTCTAGTAGCGAGTAGGGTCCTTATCTCAACTGGGAGTCTGTCGTCGATTGATCCAGCCACGCACGGACGTCCTGGGTGTGATGTTCATAGTGTTCGCAGGAATTGCTGGCAATGACTTCCCAGGGTTGCCATTCGGCTGGCATCCCCTGAAAGCGGTGAGGATCAAAAAAATCCTCTTCCGCGAGCGCTCGGACCGACTCTAGAAATTGCGGGAACACTGCTTGCGCTTCGGCAAGGACATCGCGCAGTGCACGATCCTGGTTCTCCTCGAAAATCACTGCGTTGCGTTCATCCTGGGGAACTTCCCAGAGATCAGAGCCCGCTAAAGCGCGTGCCTGCAACATCCCCACCATCTCATGTTCGTGCCAGGTAATGTGAGCGACAATGTCCTTGACAGACCATGCCCCGGCGACGCCCGGCTGGATCATCTGTGCCTCATCGAGTTCCGCGAGCAGCGTCTCCCAACGGGCATGCTCGATCTGGATGGCGCCGAGAAGCTCTGCCCTGTTCATCCTGTGACCCACTGGTAGCCCCTTTCCTCCAGCTCCAGGGCCAGCTCCGGCCCGCCCGACATGACGATCTGGCCATCCACCAGGATGTGGACGTGATCGGGTGTGATATAGTCGAGGATGCGCTGGTAGTGGGTGATGACCAGCACACCCAGGTCTGGGCTCATCAACTGGTTGACCCCTTCCGACACGATGCGCAGGGCATCAATGTCCAGCCCTGAGTCGGTCTCGTCCAGTACGGCAATCTCGGGCTGGAGCACGGACATTTGCAGGATCTCTAGACGCTTCTTCTCGCCGCCGGAAAAGCCGTCGTTGACGTAACGGCGGGCAAAGCTGCTGTCCATCTTGAGCATGGCCATCTTTTCCCTGAGCAGCTTGCGGAACTCGCGCATGGGGATGCCGCGGGTACGCCCGTTGCTCTTTGAGCTCCTATCCTCTGATCGATCAGCCTTGTCGCGCCGGGCGTTGATCGCCGTCCGCAGAAAGTTGGCCACGCTCACCCCAGGAATGGCGCTGGGATACTGGAAGGCCAGGAATATGCCCATCCGCGACCGCTCGTCAGGCGGTAGGTCTACAATGTTCTCGCCCTTGAAGCGGATCTCGCCCTCCGTCACTTCGTAGGCGGGATTGCCCATCAGGGTGTTGGCCAGCGTGCTCTTGCCCGAACCGTTGGGTCCCATGATGGCGTGGACCTCTCCCTTGTTCATCTCCAGATTGAGCCCTTTGAGGATCTGCTGTCCCTCGACGTTGACATGCAGGTTCTTGATAACCAGATCAGCACTCATCGCCCCTCAACTCCTTGTCACTTTTCGTTTCTCAGGTCTTAGTTCTCGTTCCGAATCGTGAACTGGCAGCCACGATAGCCATCCAACACACACTGGGTCAGCTTGACGCCTGACTCGAGCAGGAGGGCCATCACCTGTCGCTCCATCTCACACACGGCCCGGTTCTCCGCGGCTACGTTCTGGTAGGGGCAGCCATACTCCTGCAAGACGTACCCGTCATCTGTGTCTTTGATCGTGACAGGCACTCCCCTCTGGTCCAGAAATGCAGCCCAGGCCGTTACCCGGTCTGCTAACTCCCGACCCCATACCTGGTCACGATACGTGGCGGCGAGCCGGTCGCCCACCCGGTGCAGAACACCCTGGAGTCCGTCGACCCCTTGCGTCTCGCTGATCTCCTCCATGAGGGAGTTGGCCAATTCCCCATAGTCCTTGCAGAGTAGATTGTGGGCCAGGGGGGTTGCCGAATAGACATAGTGGGGACGCCCCACCCCTTCTCGGACCTTATCGGCGCGGATCGCACCGCTGGCCTGAAGTTGGGTCAAATGCAGCCGCACCGCAGAGGGTGTGACGTCCAAAACGGCCGCTACATCCTTGATGCTAGCCGGTCCAAGCATCTGGATCGTCCTCAGCACCTTACCCGCCGGTGTGGCGGAGAACTCCCAATAAGCCATCGCTCCCTGGTTCCTTTCCAAGCCGCCAGCACCATATCACATGCCTCAGATTTTGTCAAATTTTCCTACCTAAATTGTGCAAATAGAGGGAGGCCGGATGCCCTGAGGGGGCGCAGTTCATGGCGATGTCCGGGCTTGGACTGGTATAAATCAGGTGGATCTATATGATTTTCTCCATATTCCATGATACAGAACCGCGCCAATAGAACCCGGTGATTGGGGGCCAACTGGAACCCCGATTTCTTATCCGATTCTAAGGTCCAACAGGGAAGACTATCACCTGCTCTGTCCAGCAAGGTCTCCTGACTGCAGCGGCAAGATCATCTCCTGGTCCCGTCGGCAGGATCACCAAATCGCTGCCGTCAGCCGGCTCGGTCGGAGGCTGTGCCCAACCCCGGGCACGTGGTTCGCCCAAGCTTCCGGGAGGCTCCATGAGCGGGGAAGTGGGTCGCTGCAGGCTGAGACCACGCTTCTTGCTCTGCAACGCGAGCGTCACTCTTGAGCCAGCCGCTCGCAGGGGGCGACGATTGCGCCGGAATCCGTGATTTGCAGATTCCGCGGAGCTGTGGTATAATCGTATGTAGGCTGGCGCGTCGAGGTTGGGTCCGGGCCCAGTCGTGCTTTGCCCTCCTGTCTTGGAGAAGGACATACAGCAGAGGATTGAAAGGAGTGAACGCATCATGAGGAGAAGGTACAAAGGCGCTCGTGGCCGGTCGAGTCTGTGGGTCTTGCCCCTATTGTTGGTTGTCGCGTTACTGCTGCCTCAAGTGGTGATGGCCGATGATACTGAGGAGGTGCAAACCCTGCGGTACGTAGCCCAGGGGCACTACTCCATCGCTGCTAATGGCGTGGGCATGCTGGACTCAAGCTCAGAAGACATCAGCCTCAGTGTTCCGGGAACTGCGATCGTCGAGGCTTACGTCTACTGGTCTGGGACCGGTGTCGAGGGTACCGGGGACGACTCTGTCAAGCTGGCGGTGGACGGGGGAGCACCCGCCACGCTGGTCGCTGATCCGGTCGACGGCACCCATGGGCCGCGTGCCTGGTTTGGCAACTATGTCTATTGGGTCTGGCTCGCGGACGTCACCACCCTGGTCCAAACGGGTGACCACACCTACACCGTTTCGGATTTCGACCCCGATGACAAGATGAGGCGTCGGGATGGCGCAGGTCTGATCGTGGTCTACGAAGATCCCACTCTGCCGGTAAACACAGTGGCCATCAAGGATGGGTTGGACCGTTTCTACCGCTACTGGGGTGAAGGGCCCCGTGGCGAGTCGGCTGTCAGTTGTTTCTCGTTTCCGGCTGATACGATCGATCGCCCATTGGACTTTACGATGTTCGCCGGAGAGATCTATGTGGGTCCCGAAGAGCGCCCCAATGCCCTGTACTACGAGACCGGGACAGACTCGGATACCATGCCGACTGACATGGTGAACGCGCCTACTGATGGACCGATTACGGGCGATCTGATACAGGGTCCGCCCGACTATCCCTTTGAATCGTATGACGACCCACAATGGGATACCTACGTTAATCAGATCACGGTCCCGGC
>CBDUWJ010000083.1:0-8608 GCA_965370895.1 uncultured Anaerolineae bacterium
AGGGGCAGAAAGATGTATTGGCCAAAGTCTTTGGCGGCTAGCACCGTGAAACTGACATCAATGGTCGCTACCTCCCGGCTGGCAGCGGCCTGGCTGCGCCCAGCGGCGGCGTGCGTCGAGAGATTGACAAGCGTGATCGTGCCGGCGTGGTGCCCCGTGGGCAGCCCGCTCGGGTCC
The DNA here is from genome assembly GCA_965370895.1 of uncultured Anaerolineae bacterium. Lineage (GTDB taxonomy): Bacteria > Chloroflexota > Anaerolineae > JAAYZQ01 > JAAYZQ01 > CBDUWJ01. The sequence continues at coordinate 178 of CBDUWJ010000083.1, forward strand.
ACACCGATGGAGAGGGTGGACTGACCGCTGCCGCCCTCGCTGCCGAGAGTGATCCACGTCTCGGAGGCAGTGGCCGACCAATCCAGCGTGCCGCCGCCGAGATTGAGGATGAGGAGGTCTTGCGGGGCGACGGCCAACTGATTACTGGCTGCAACAAACTTGTACTCGCTCATGCCGACCAGGGTCAGCTTTGGGCTGGTGTGGTAGGGGGGATGTTCAGGCCCGCACAGGTCCGTCTCCCAGTCCACTTCCTCGTTGTCATAGTACCCATCGCTATCGCTGTCGGCGTTGAGCGGGTTGGACATCAGGACGAGCTCTTCCGCGTTGGTCAGGCCGTCGCCGTCGGGGTCGTCATCGGCCCCACCGCTCAGGTTGTAGAGGTCGGCCCACTGGTCGGGCAAGCCATCGGCGTTGTCGTCTGCCGGGTCAACAAAGAGGGCATAGGTGTCCGCATACGGTCCAAAGTAGCCTTTGGCAGTGTAGCCGTTGGCCGCCAGACGATAGGTCTGGCCCACGGTCAAGCCGGTCAGATCGTAGGTGAGCACGTCCCCCACATCGATGGGTGAAGAACCCTCGTTTGCCAGGCTGCTAGCCCCAGGCAGAACACAGCCCGCCGGGTTGTAGCTGAGCGCATAGCCCGCGGGTGTGCCGTGACCTGGGTGGGGCGGCAGCCACTGGATCTGGAACGCGGTCTGACCGGTGAGGGGATTCCGCCCTCCCCGGGCGATGATGCGCGCCGGCGGCCCCAAGGTGGCCGGTAGGCGCCGAAGGACGACATGGGTGAAAGGTGTGCAGTCGCTGACGTTGCCGCTGGCATCGTAGGCCCGGACGCAGACGGTGGTCGGCTGGCCGCCCAACAGCCCGCCCAGTCGAATGTGCTCAACCCAGGGCCACTCGTCTGGTGAACTGGGCAGCATCCGGCGCACGCGGTCCAACTGGGGCGCATTCTCGTCCCAGTCGGGAATCGTGTATTCGACCAGGTAGCCGGCCAGATCGAGCGTGTCATTGTCACGCTTCCAGGTCACGATCAGGGCATCCTTGACGCTTGTCTGGGCGAGGTTCGTTGGCACCGGTGGCGGCGTGGTGTCGTTGATGACGATGGTGCCGGGCGCCCAGGCCACGATGTGCCCATTGGCGTTGAAGCGGTCGTCTATGCGCCCACCCACGGCGTACTCACCCGAGGCCAGGACGTTGGTGTCCCAGGGGTATGTCCCCAGGTTGGCCGCGATCCGGTTGACGATGAGCGTGCCGGTCATCACCGTGGGCGTGATCGGCTTCTGGTCTATGGGGGTGTAGAACAGCTCGATCTTGGTACCTGGGGTCAGCGGCTGGCCGCCGCGTAGGGCTGCCCAGTCCAGGATAGCGATGCCACTGCCGTCCGGGGTGGCGCCGGGGCTCGCGGGCGAGGTCCAGGTCAGGATCGGCGGGGGCGGTTCGGCCGCGTAGAGAATCTGGTAGTTGGTCTGGAATTGAGCCTGCGGGTCGGCGATCACGTTGCTCATCTGTACGTGCCACATCCCGCTCATGATGGCCGCCTCGGGGACGCCGAAGGACACCTGGTCTGCCAGCAGCGTGCTCGTTTCGGAGACGGTGACGCTGTGCGTCGCCGCGTTGGCCGGGGTGATGACGGTGCTGTCGGGCTTGATCAAGGCCACGGCCAGATTGCCGTTTTCCCAGCCGATGGTGAACAGGGCGCGCCCGGCCCCGGCGGCCACTGTGATAGGACAGGTCTGAACGGCGGTGCCCCACCCGGTGCAGAAACCTTGGGCAGGTTGAATGAGCCAGTCGTCCACCGGTGTCTTGATCGGAGAGAATAGATAGACCTGCCAGTTGCCAGGCTGGTTGATGTCGTAGGGGGGTGGCGCAGGCCCGGCGGGCGCGTTGACCCGGACCGTGTTCTTTTGCAACGAGCCGCCGAACTGGTCAATCAGTTCGTGGTCGTCGGTACCCAGGATAAGCTCCACGGTTTGGTCGTCGTCCACGTACAAACCTATGTCATAGTTGCAGACGGTGAATACGCCTGACATACCCCAAGCGTAGGAACTACATTCGGGGTTGGTACAGAATTCGCCAAAGGCAATCTTGAGGCCGAGGCTAATGCTCCAGGGGGGCAGCAGAGGGGCGATACTGTCCGCCGCGATTTTGAGGGTAGCTTGGATGCTGCCGGTAAAGTGAAAGGTCTTGTCATTATCCAGCCAGGGATACTTGTTCTGCCAGCCCTGCCCAAGCCAGGCGTGCAGACGCAGGCTACCGCTGATCACGCCGCCGAAACACTCCACGCCGGCCTCGAGCAGAATATCCAGAGGACTCCAGGCCACCTGGAGCAGCAAATCTGCATCCAGGAGGCCGACGATTGTGGCTTCGGCTTGCAGTTCGAACAAACCCCGCGTATCGATCATCACCGAGCCCTTACCGCTGGAAATCGTGCCGCCGTCCATGCTCTGAAAGTCCAACGAGAGTTCGATCTGGGTGAATTCGGGGTCGATCGTCACCTCTCCACTGATCAGACTGACGCCCACCCCCGTACTGCCCATGGCAATACCTGGTATGGGCATGCTGAAGGAGATCTTGGCCTGATAGAGCGCGGCCGAACATAGCTTGAAGTTGACCTTAAGGCCGGTCGATCCCCCGCTGCCATCGTCGCCGATAGACGGCATGGCGATGTTGGCTGTGCCCCGGACGACGGTGACCACCGGCCCCCCTTCGGTACTACAGGCCTCCTCGTTGACGCTGACAGTTGCCCCCCACGTGTCAAAGCTGAAGGACTGGTCGAAATCCGTTGCATAGGGGTGATCGGCGCTAAAGATCCGCAGATCGCCGGGGCGGCTGAACATCATCAACCCCGCCGAATCCTGAATGTGAATATCGGGCAGTTCCCAGGGAAGGACAGGGCTATCCTGCTGGCCGTTTTCATTCCATTTATAGTCGTCGCGGCGCAGGTCGAGGCAACTGGTCTTTTTGCCCTCGTGACTGCAACTCTTCTCGCCGGCCGGCAAACGTGCCTCACCGGGCGGCTGGACGACCACCTGGATGCGTTTGGTCGCCGCGCCCAGGTCCTCAGCCTGGGTGATCTTGGCGCGGTCGGCCCGGAACTGGTAGGCGTCCACGGTCCCCGAGAATTTGGCTACGTCGAGCTTCTCGATCAAGCCGGTCGGCGTGTTGCCGGTGTCCAGGATGCGTAGCGCCATGCTGGCCAGTATGATCTTTAAGGCCAGGGGCGGGGATTGCGCAGGCTGGACGTCAAAGACGTAATGGTGCAGGGCCGTCCACTCCGGGTAGAGCTGCCAGGGGACGTCCCAAGTCAGGTTCACGGGGTCCTTGTCCGCCTCCACCGTGACCCAGGCATTGATGGTCCCGCTGCCGCGTGCCTTCATATCGGTAGTGGAGATCAGGTCGGGAGCATCGGTCACGACGGTATCCCAGTTCTCGTAAAAGGGCTCGATGCGGCGCAGGGTGTCCACCTGCGGCTCCAGCCGCCCGCTGTTCCCCGCCCGGACCAGCACGCCCGTTTGAGTGCCCTCGACATGGGGGTAAATGTCCTTTGAGCCGTAAAGGAAGGCGGGTGCGACCTTTCCACGCGTGGTGAGATCCGGGGCGGGATCGAGGTTGGGGTCGACGATGACCAGCGCGATGCCGCTCTCGACGGTGGTGCTGATGGTGTTCCCGTTGCGGCACACGGACCCCTGCGCGACCGCCGTCCAGCGACCGTCCACGGGGGGACCGATGATGGGTGCGCCCTTGCCCTCGTCCTGGGTGCACCAGGTATCGCCAAGAGGATCACCGCTGAATCCCCCCTCGCTGTAGACGGTCAGGCCCAGGGCCGTTCTGCTCGGCGTGCTTCCATCGCCCTTGGGGATGATCAAGGGCTGGCAGTCATGCTTGCCCGTGGGAATCTCGCCCGCATAGCATCTCAGTATTTCCACGGTGACCTGTTGGGCGATGGCGGCGCCGGGGTCGCCCGGATAGGGAACGGGGCGGCCCTGGTTGATCATGACCAGAGCATAGACGCCGTTGTGCGGGGCGGTGAAATCCTTGCTACGTATCGGCTGGTCGTGCGGGATAAACCCCTTCTGGACGTCCTGGTTGCCCAAAGCGGACGCCTTTTTGTCGCTGCCCTTGGTTGGCTCTGCCAGGGCCAGACCCAGGGTGAAAGTAGGTGCAGTTGTCACCACGATGCCGACAGTGTCGCCTTTTGCCAGCTCGAACTCGCGCAGATTGATGAGCCGGTCCGTTTTGAACGAGATGGTCTTGGTTGTCCGGATGCTGTACGGCACGGCCCAAGTGGTGGCTATTTGGTGCTCGATGCGGTAGTTGCGGCCCTCGTCGCTGGGAAAGTCGTTGTCATTCGAGGCCGTCACTTCGACCCAGAGATCGGCGCTCTCGATGAGGTTGTCGGGATTGTGTTCGTCAATCAAAACGTAGGCCGTCTCATCGGCTCCCTGAACGGTGCCGTCGCCCAAGAGTACGGGCGGGGGGAACTGGTCTACGAGTTTGAGTTGGGTCCGCGTGGGCAGGGCGGGCTGGATGGCGTGGTTGCCGCGAACGGCCGCCGCACGCCAATGATCGAGTCCGACAGGGATGGCCAGATCGTATTGGTGATTGGTCGTCCCCTGCTCGAAAACCTCTTCGTAAAAGCTGGGCACGCCGGGGTAGTTCAGAAAGCTGTCACCGACGGATATGTCCAGCACCTTGTACTCGATGCGCAAGCGCGCATTGCCGGCCGGAATGACCAGACGCGTACACTGGGGTGTCCATTGAGCAAGGAATCCTTCAAAGAAGTTGACAGGGCAAACGGTATTGACGGTCAGGCGGAAGGCCGGGCCGTTGGCGGGGCGAGGGCTTTGTTGATTCCATGTGCTGACGGCCTGGGTGACATCCCAACTGGTGACCGTGGTTTGATCACTCCCTTTTGGGGCTGGCCCGACCAAGGGATGGGTCGAGAGCGCCGTGCCCTTGGGCACACTGCCCCAGTCAAACCCCACCGGGTTCTCGAGCAGGGAAAAGCCGTCGCAGTCCTTGGGGCACTGTCCCAAATCGTACAGGGTCGCGCCGTGCTGGGTGGGCTGCTTTTCCCAATCAACACCTACCCACTCGTAGTAGGGCATCCTGACCTGCGAAGGCTCGATGTCGACCCAGGCGCCCTGCACCGCGATGGGCGCATTGGTGAGCATGAAGGGGATGCTGTTGAATTGCACATAGCCGTTGTACTGGCCCGATCCAACCCACGAACCCAGGACCATTTCGCCAAAGTGGAGCGACTTGTCTGTCGCATCGGGATTGCCACTGTGCCCCTTGGCTACCCAGACCATGCCGCTCTGATAACCGGTGGAGCGCAAGACGTGCATAGTGGGGTCGATCGCGGCGGGGTAGCGGCGGGCGGGATCCGTCCACCAGCGCCACGGGGTGCGCAGGCCGATGATCCAGGCGCCGGGCTTGTCACCTGGCCGGGCAGTGTACGTGCCCTCGACGGCGATGCTCGGTCGTTCCTGCTCAAACGCCAGGACAGGGTCAAACACCAGGGTTGCCGTTCCGGCGGCATTGCGTATCTCCAGGCTGCCGGCGGTCTCATAGGCCTCAGATAATGGTTGCCCATCGGCCCAGAGTTCGGTGCCGGGCAGGAGGTTCAGCGTCGCTCGCATCTCCAAGAAATCGAGATTTCCGAGTTCCGGATCTGCGTCAGCCCGAGGCGCTTCCGACAGGATCAGCAAGTGCTCCAAACTACCCGCCGCGCTGACGATCTCTTCGACCAGGCTGGGATCACTCCAGTTGTGGGCATAGTGCAACACCCGTCCGTCCTCTTGCTTTTGAGCAAAGTTGGGCGGCTCAGCCAGGGCTTCGGCCAGTGGGATGAACTGAGAGGGGTCCTTGCCCGTTACCGCGCCAAGGGCCGTGGCCTGCCAGACAATGATCGTGTCATCCACAGCGGCGGACAGCCGGGCAGCGGACAGCCCGGCCCGGCTACGAATGGAATTGTGCTCCACGATAAAGCTGTTCTCGTCGGGGCGGAAGGTTGGATCGATGATCTGCCAAGCTCCTTGACTGTCTCGGTAGTGCAGTACGCCGGCGTCAACAATGGTGGCGTAGCGGTCCTCACCTACCTGGAACGTGGCGCTGTTGGCCGTACGCTGGTCAAGCAACTCGGGCAGCTCGGCCACCTCGGCGAGGAGGGCGCGGGCATCGGGGATGGTAGGCGCCGCCGGCGCACTAGGGGCAGACGCGAAAGCCGGTTCGCCCGTGACCGACAGGGATAGCGGTGGGGGAGGGTCCAGGCTTGGAGGCGGTTCGGGGGCAGGACGGGCCTGGGGCAAGGCGAGTACCAGGCTATTGCTCAGCAGACTCAAACACAGGATGAAAGCAATTAACGGACGGACGAATGACCTGAACCGTGGCAACTGAATGTGCTTGATGAAACGCATGGTCCCCCCTTTGCTTAAGACTGCTACTGCTCTGCCACCATCGCTCGCTGCGTAGCAATCATGTGGTGGGGCTGACAGCCAGCAACTGGGCATTGCCAGGCCATCCATCCCATCAACGCTGTCCGTGAACGTTTCGAAACAGGCCATGCCTCCTGTGACAAGGTCCAGGCCAAAGGTGTGAAGCATGTCGGTGACACCGGTCGCTGCGAACACGTGCGGGTCGTCGGGGCTGGTCACCACTCTGTGAGCGCCATTCAGGTCGCGCGCTGCCACCGATACGTTGCAGTACTTCCACGAGGGTCATGCTCAGGAAGATGGTACGACTATATCACGGTTTCGATGAAATGTCAAGCACGGAAATGTCAAGCCAGCGATTCTCAAAATCAAGAGAGCTGACAGGTTCTTGCTCCACATGCAAGACTTGAACGCCCGCACTTGCCAGATCCGAAGAAAACCTACCAGGTCTGCACTCCAAAACGAGAATTGCTGGTATCAAGCATGCGCATTCCTTTGACAGCGAGCGCTCGCGCAGGACGCCAGTCCAGCGCCAGTGATGTTCAGCAAGTCAAAGCGCTCGCGTAGGACCACAGTGCAGCGCCGTGGATGCCGCCCGGCGCCAGCATCTGGTGGGTCTCCACGTCAAACCGCTCACAAAACAAGCCTTGGCTTTCCCGTGCTCAACGCTGGTCCGCGCCCATGTGGCAGCCAGTGGGAGCGCGATGGCGAGTAGTGTGGAACGGCGGGAGACCTCCCAGAAAACGAGGCTTGGCTTTCCCGTACTCAAGCCTGGGTCGCGCCCAAGCCGCTGGTCGCCTGAGGGTACTCAGGTTGACCAGTGGCGAGCAATAGGAGAGCTCAGCCCGGGAGTGTGCAACCGCACTGGGGAGCTGAGCAGGCAGGATGGCCGAGAGGATCGCTAGCAGGCATGCGGCGAGTTGCCGTCAGCCTCCACCTCCGCTACCGAGGAGGCCGATAGCACTTCCTGCAACCACCACAATCGTCACGAGCGAGATGATCGCCTGCAAGATCATAATCAGCTTCGCTCGTCGTGACAGGGGCAAAGTATCGGCTGGGCTGAAGGCAAGGGTCGTGGTGAAGGCCAGGTACAGGTAATCCGTGTACCTGGGTACCCAGAACTCGTAGAAGGGCAGGCTGCCTTGCCTCTGGGGGAAAAGAAAATCCCACGCACCGTCCGGGCGTTCGATCTCCTGGATCCCCGGTGGATCGATGATCCAGTACCAGATCGAAAAGATCAGGACATTCGACACCGCCATCAACACGACATCGCCCAGGAGGTCCGCCACGGCATGAGCACTGAACCCGGCAAAGAGCACGTCAACCAACGCTACTATGCTTACCAGCAAGCCCAGGGTCAGGAATCCGTTAAGCGCTATGATCGCCTGAAACAGCCGGCGCTTTCGGTTCAGCGCCCACAGAACCAGAACGATCACCATCAGGATCGCCCGTAACGCGAACGAGCCGATTTGAGCTGGGAGCTGGGCCGGGTCTGGGATGAGGGCGCCCAGCCTGCCGAAACTCAGGCTATAGGATATCATGCTCTGCAGCAGCGCGACAGTCAGCAGGACCAGGACAACCATAGTATGGGAAAGGGACCGGCTGCGAAACACGGTTCTTTGTTTCTCCTTATGTGTGGTAGGCAAGCGCCATGTCTGCCGGGGTGAGCTGCTAGTCGCCACCACCCTCAGCCGGCTGATCCGGCAAGCTGTCAACGGGGATGGCCGGCGCCTGCCGGTCTCTCACCAAACGATAGCAGGTCTGCCTTGTGGCGACGTCTACTATCAGTAGACCGCAGTGCGGTGCATGCGCTGCCAAACTTCCCGGAAGCTGTGCTCGGGCAAGCGTATTGAGTCCTTTGAATTCAGCCAAAGCGGGTCACAATCGCGGCCCGTGACAAGCTTCCGGGAAGTTGATTTCGGTCTACTGACTATAGCTGCCCTCTTGAACCTTTTCGATGGCTGCTTGAAGGTGCCTGCTTGTCCACTTGCTGCCGGCGG
>CBDUWJ010000084.1:0-8606 GCA_965370895.1 uncultured Anaerolineae bacterium
CGATGGAAACCCTGGCGTGTCAGGCATGGTCAGGGATGATCAAGCCCGGCATCACGATCTTCATGATGCTAGTGTTGTCGCTCCTGCTCATCCCGCCTGCCTACCCTGCGGAAAGCCCGCCAACGGGGACCGAGAACCGGGCGATGAGCCTGGCCCTGGATGCTAGCGGCAGGCCCTGGATCGCGTGGGTGATGGACGACGGTAGCGACACCGATATCTACTACAGCCGTTGGCTGGGTCAGACGTGGCAGTCTCCCCAGCCCCTAAGCGCCGATCCGGAAGTCTGGGAGGAATCGCCCAGCCTCGCCTTCGACGCCGGCGGCACTCTTTGGGCAGCCTGGATGGTGAGCGTGGAGTTGCCGCGCAACTCTCGGGCAATTGCGGGGCAACTGCACACAGGGCCCGACCAGACTACGATTCTGGTGAGTCATTGGGCGGGGGACCGCTGGTCGGAGCCGGTGCCAGTGTTGGGCACCACGACGTTGTCAGGCCGCCAGCCGGCCCTGGCTGCTGCACCGGATGGCAGCCTGTGGCTGGCCTGGGTTGGGCACGATGGCACAGACCGCGAGATCTATGTCAGCCACTGGGATGGAAGGAGATGGACGGCGCCTCGGCGGGTTGGGCACGACGACACCGACCCGCAGGCCTACGACACCCACCCCCGCCTGGCGGTGGATGACACGGGAGAGGTGTGGCTCGCGTGGGCCAGCTACGAGGGACCGCTCAACGACGAGATCCACGTTAGCCACTGGGATGGTACGACCTGGTCACCCCAACAGCAGGTCAGTGCCAGAGATCACACACCTGACGTCTGGCCGTCACTGGCGCTGGATGCTGACGGACAACCGTGGGTAGCCTGGCATGGAGCGGGCATGGAGGGCAGCGGTCACTGGCAGATATACACCAGTCATTGGGACGCCGCCCAATCCACCTGGAGCGCCGAAGTACTTGTTTCTTCGCCCCCCAGCCTGGAACTGGATGAGCGACGGCCCAGCCTGGCCTTTGATGGCCACAACCAGCTCCACCTCGCCTGGGCAGTCGCGGGGAGGCTCCCGGGCATCGCCCACGCAACCTGGGATGGCACAGATTGGACATCCCCTACCTGGACAAACACGAGTGAGCTAGTTGAGGCCCCCGTCTTTTTGGATGACGGCAAAGCTCGACTGCTCTGGCTAACGCCAGGCGCCAGTGAGGCAACGCCTGCAGAACAGCGGAGCGTGAAGGAGATGACGGATCCTTTGCCACGCCCGCTGCCACCACAGCCTGGTGCCGTCACCTCTGAAAGCAACTACGTTCCCAACCGCCATTTGGCCCACGGGGACAGCATCACCTGCGGCTGCTACGACGACCTTGACGGTCAGCCGGCCACTCCCTATCCCACGTTCCTGGAACGACGTCTGGACAGCACCGTGGTCTCATCCGAAGTAATCAACTCTGGCAAACCCGGTGAGAAGGCCCGAGCGGCGAGGCCAAGACTGCAAGAAACGGTCGAGATCTATCAGCCTCAGTATTTGCAGATCATGCAGGGGACCAACGACGTCACCAGCAACTACTCCGCGGCCGAAACTGCTTGGGCAGTCAGGCTGCTGATCATAGATGCCCGCGCCGAGCTCCCCGGAATCCAGATTATCGTTGCGACGTTGGTCCCCCGTCTCGACCATCACTACGAGCTCACCCGAGAGACCAACCACCAGATCTTCTTCATAGCCGGCAAGGAGCATGTTCCGGTGGCTGATCAATGGCAGGCCTTCCATAACTATGGCGATTGGAGAGAGCTCTTTGTCGACAGCAAGCACCCTGGCACGACCGGCCTGCATATCATAGCTGACACCTTCTTCCAGTCCATGGTCGGCGCTGGTTGGCTGCCGGATGACCCCACGCCGCCAGATGCCTGGATCACATCGCTGCCGCCCCAAAGCGAGTGTCCCGCGGTGACAGTAGCCTGGACGGGGGATGATGGGAGCGGGACGGGCATTGCCAGCTATGATGTACAGGCTCGGGACAATGGGGGTCCCTGGATCGCCTGGCTGCTGGAAACGCCCGAAACCAGCGGGACCTATGGCGATGCAACACCGGGCCACAGCCTGAGCTTTCGGGTGCGGGCCCGCGACCAGGTGGGCAACGTCGGTGACTATAGCGCCCCAGCCACGACCCAGATCGTGGACACTACCCCGCCGGAGTCGATCGGCGTCCTGCCACTGCCGCCCTATCGCAGCGCCCCATTCACGGTAAGCTGGTGGGGGTACGATGCCTGCAGCCAGGTGACAGGCTATGACGTGGAATACCGGGTGGGGAACGGGAATTGGCAGCGCTGGCTGACCCAAACGCCAAGTAGCAACGGTGACTTTAATCCAAGTTCGCCCCAGTGCGGGCGGACCTACTCTTTCCGCGTACGGGCCTATGATGGGCTAAACAATCGCAGTGTCTGGTCCGATGGAGCAGAGTCCACCACGCTGGCTTGCCACACGGTGAGCGGCAGCGTCGGCAATGTGCGCGAGACGCCCGTTGCCAGCGCCCGGTTGTCGGCCAGCCCGGATGCGCTGGGCGCTGATCCCAGCAACGAAGCCGGTTTCTATACGATCTACTTTGACGATGCGGGCAACTATGACATTTCCGTAGAGCGAGAAGGCTTTGGCGTCCTGCCGGCCCGGCAGGGAGTGACGGTGGCAGGCCATGTGACGGGCGTGGACTTGATCCTGCCGCCAGCGGATGATCAGGTGGACAACGGTGGTTTTGAGAAAGCCGGCTGGGGCAATTGGCAGCGGGCGGGAAGCAGTCTGCCAGCCAGTACCGCTACAACTCACACTGGCGCCGGCGCTGCTCTATTGGACCCCGATGGCGGTGATTCGCGGCTGCGCCAATCGCTGGTCCTACCGGTCAGCTTGACCGAGCCGACGCTGTCGCTCATGGTCCGCCTGGCCAGCAAGACAGGACCGGCCAGCACGCTAAGGATCGAGTTGGCAGGTCAGACGACCATCACCGAGGACGTGGCCGTGACTTCCGGTAACTGGAGGCACATCTGGTTCGATGCCTCTGCCCTGGTCGGTCAGACGATCGATCTGACGCTGGCTGTATCTGGCAGCCCAGCGGTGATCGTGGACGAGATCAGCCTCGGCTCAGCGGGCACAGGGACGCATGTTGTCTACCTGCCGCTGATCGCTTCGCACTACCATCCCCGGCGCTTCAGCCCGGAGAACGCGGACCAGCAGTAATGAGCCTGGGTGTGTGGCTTGGTCGCCTGCCGGAGTCGATGTCCCGTCGACTCTACCCTGCGCTGCGCTGCACCAACTTGATGCGCGCCGTAGAGATGCGCTACCTGGCGCCCTGGACACGCAACGTAACGGGGTGGCGGGTTCTCGACGTGGGCTGCGGCCACGGTTTCTACTCGCTTGCCCTGCCTTTGGAGGATGCCTATTTGCTGGGCTGTGATCTGTCGTCATCGGACCTGCAGGCTGCACAGCAGACAGCCGACGGGCTGGGCCTCACAGCCCGAGACACAGGGCTTGACGGCCGCGCCGCTTACACGGTGGCCGATGCTGCCGTCCTGCCCGTGCCCAAGGACGCTTTTGATCTCATCGTCTGCAACTGTGTGTTGGAGCACGTCGTGGATGATCACGGCGCCCTGGCTGGGATGTACCGGGCTCTGCAGCCTGGGGGCCTGCTCTACTTGACCGTGGATAGTGCGGAGCACGATCTGGCCCTTGGTTTTCTGGAACGGCTGCCGTCCAGGGCAAGGGCGATGCTGCTCAGACCTGAAGTGGCAAACGCGCCCAGCGTCGCCCAGGGTCTGGACGACTATCTGGCTGATCGCTACCATGTGCTGCGCCGCTACCGCAGGGACGAATTGGCAGGGGAACTCGAGGGTTTGGGCTTTGAGGTGATCGACCGGCGGGCCTACCTCTCGTCGCTGGGCGCAGCCCACTACGAGGCGTTCCACGTGTTTCGGGGTATCAATCCCCAACGGGGCCTGGGTCGCCTGGTCTACATGATCACATCCTTGATCCTTTTCCCGTTTGCAGCCCCGGTTGATGACTCCAAACGGCAGCGGGGATATGGTCTGGTGTTTGTGGCGCGCAAAGCGCACCACCGTAGGATGCAAAATGGTTGACCAAGAAGGACAGCATCCACTTCTGCCCGAAAAGCGGCTGACCGCCGCGACCATCGGTTCCGAGCCAATGGGCAACATGCGCCGCTACGTGGCGCGTGTGACGGGCGTCCAGTCCTGGGGGCGGTTCGTGTGCCAGGGCACGGTCCTCACTCTGCTGAGTGGCCTGCCCACTGTGTTTGCCTCAGTGTTGAGGAGCCGCGCCTACCGCTGGGTGCTGGGCAGCGTTGGCAAAGGCTGCTTCATCGAAAAGGGCGTGCGCTGGCAGGTGCCGTGCCGCGTCTTTTTGGGACAGCGGGTGATGGTCGGCGAGGGTTGCTTTGTTGACGCCAATTCCCTCAGCAGCCGCATCGAACTGAAGGATGACGTATGGCTGTCGCTGGGTTGCCACTTGATCGCCGGTGGTGGCGCCGAGATCGTCGTCGAGCCCCGGGCCTACATCGGCCACCGCTGCCTGTTCTACGGTCACGGCGGCATTCACCTAGGGCGCGACGTGCTGCTTGCCAACGACGTGCAGCTCATCTGCGGCAATCACACCTTCGCCCGGCGCGACATTCCAATCCGCGCCCAGCCCACCGAGGAGCGGCCCATTGTCATTGAGGACGATGTGTGGTTGGGAGCCTCGGTCATCGTATTGGGTGGGGTCACCGTGGGGCAGGGCTCGGTAGTCGCCGCTGGGGCGGTGGTCACCCGGAGCCTACCACCCTACAGTGTCGCCCGTGGGGTACCAGCCCAGATTGTGGGGGTGCGGGGTGAGGAATCGACGACGTGGGGTGAAGCCACCCCGATAGAGAATGACTAGTCGCAGTCGGAGGTCAGATCAAGTCCGGCGGATCGTTGCCCATCCAGCAGTCAAGGCTGGCTATTTTGCCTTGCTGCTCGCCGCCACCGGCTATTATCTCGTCCGCTGGGGCGACCGGCTGCCCGAGCTATTGGGGCAGGTCCGGCTGGCCCCGATTGGTGCGGCCTTTCTCGTAACCTGCCTCTCCAGCCTGCTCTACACCTACATCCAATACACCATCTACCGCCGCCTGGGCGCCCGGCCAACGTACTGGACCGTGTTTCGAATCGTCAGCATCTCCCAACTGGGCAAGTATCTGCCTGGCAAGGTATTCTTTGCCGGGAATTTCTACCTTCTTTCCCGCCAGGCGGGCATCGGCAGTCTGCAGATCGGCGCTGCCTTTGTCATCTCCATGGCCCTCTGGATCCTGACCGCCAGTCTGTGCGGTCTCCCGGTCCTGAGCCTGCTCCAGCCCGCGCTGCGCTATTCGGTCCTGGTCTTGCCCCTTCTGCTGGCCCTGTTCATCCACCCTCGCTTCCTGGGTTGGCTGCTCAGGACAGCTCAGGGGATCAGCGGACGGATGCGCAGCTCGTCCGGCATCGCGCCTGTTGACTTGACCGCACAGGCTGACCTCCTGACCCGCTTGAGCTCGATGTTTTACCTCCGGGTTGCCTTGCTATACCTGGCGACGTGGCTGTTGGCGGGACTGGGGGCCTACCTGTGCCTGTCCGCCTTTGTCACGGATGTACCCATCGGCGCGGACCCAAGTGTCTTCCCCCTGGCCTTGGCCTCCATCGCGCTGGGGACGGTGGCAGGCTTTCTGGCCCTCTTTGCCCCGGTGGGCCTGGGCATCCGCGAGGGAATCGGCACGCTCGTCCTGTCGCCGGCTGTTGGCGCCGGAGTGGCCCTGTTGGCCATGGTCCTGCTGCGGGGCATCACGGTGGTGGTGGACCTGGTGCTGGCTCTACTGGCGATGCTCACTGGCCGCTGGGCCGCGACGAATCCGGCGAGGGAAGACTAGGCTAGCCAGCAGCCAAATGCAGCGCACCTCCCGGGCGCGTTGCACCTGACATGGTGCTCACGGCGATGCTGGCACGATCCGCACAGTGCCCAGAGATATGCTGTCCCCCACGGCCTGGTCGCCGCCATCGACCAGGGACAGCCGTACCAACGTAGCCGGATCGTACATCCCGACCAGTAGTTGGTACTCACCGGGCGGCGCATCCGGCGGCAGCAGCAGGCCCACACGATCGGTGATGGCCTCGCCTACGGCCCAGGTCGTCGTGGGCCTCGATCCACCAACGGGCTCGCTATCCCGCTGGGCGATCAATTGCCCTTCGCCGTCCACCAGATGGACAAACACTTTGTAGTTACCATCAATCCCCGCCCGTGCCTGCCAGAGAAGCGTCAGGTGGAACATCTCCCCGGCCGCCGCCTGCCCCTCCTGCAAGGAGGAGCCGACCAGGGTTACGCTCTCCCCCAGATCAGCCCCTACGGGGTGCATGAACGATGGCTCCGGTTCAGAGGTTATGCCATATAGCACCACCTGCGTCGGGCCAAACCAGGCGTCCCAGGCCCGATAACCGTGCTCGTTCAACCAGCGCCGTCCAGCAGCATCGAGATCGTCCCCGCCCCACTCGCCAAAGATGGCCCAAACGCGGTCATGGCCCGCAGCGATCGCCGCCAGTGCCTCCTCAGTCGGTTCCCGGCCGGGCAGGGCGTAGAAGTCTGGGCGCCACGCGAGGCGCAGATCCTCGTCCAGGTGCTGACCCAGGAGCGGAATCAGGGACGGCGGGATGAAGACCAAGGCATCGCTCTGCTGGCTCATGCTGCTCAGGGTTTGGGCCAGGTCAGGGAAAAAGTCAGCAGCGACGCCCTCGGGCGGGCGGGCGCGTCGCCGGTAGAGGTAGGCGGTGTCCCCATCGGGCAGGGGGTAGGCTTGGTCCAACTCGAAGGCTTGCAGAAAGAGCGAGTCCGCTTTGCTCGCGGAATCGGCTTCGTCGAGGATCTGGTCGATCACGGCCTGGCTATCGGCATCGGCGGCGGCGTTGACCCGTTTAACCAGCAGGTAATCATGCTGGAACAGCCGGGGATAGACCGGCTCCTCGCCCTTGGCCCGCGCCAGGCGCTCGACAGCAAGCCGGGGATGATAGCCCTCTGCCAGAAGCAGATAGGCAAAGTGCTCAAAGTTGATCTGTTTGGTGTTGACCAGCAACCCCAGTGAGGCATGGTCCCACCCCTGCGCCTTCCGCCGCTGCTCCATGCGCTGCAGTACGTCTGGCTCGATCCAGTAGCGGTGGTCGGTGGCAGCCGCATCTGGGAGCTGCAGGTAGCCCCCACGGCCCAGCAGGCTCGTCTCGCCCAACAGCGGCAGGCGCAGCGACGTGGCCTCCACCAGTCCGTGCAGCGGTTCGAAAGAGACGGCATAGAACTGCAGAACGCCGGCGACGATCAACAGGAGCACCAGCAGGATGGTCGCCTTTCTCCACGGCAGCTTGAGGAGCAGACCGCCGCCCAGCAGGGCAATGGCCGGCAGGACGGGGGTGATGGCCCGGGCCTCGTGATAGATGGACAACGTCAACACCAGATAGGGGCCCAGGATCCACAGCACCACGACCCACCAGCCGGTGCTGATGCGCCGGAGCGTGACGAAGAAGCGGCCTTTGAGCAACAGGGTGATGGCCAGCCCCAGCGCGGCCGCCACCAGTATCACCGTGAAAAAGAGGGAGAGGTGCTGATTGACCAGCACGACGAGGTAGTCGGTGTAGGTGCGCAAGCTGCCTGGTTCTATCGTGCGTCCGCGCGGATCATTCACGCCATAGGCGAAAAGCAGCATCCGCTGCAGAAAACCAGGGTTGACCAGGTACCAGAGTGAGCCAAGAGTGGCGCCTAGCGCCAGTGCGGCTAGAAAATTGGTATCGGGGGCCGGGCGACGCAGGATGAGGTAGATGGTCATCGCCACCAGGCCCGCCCAAAGAGGATAGAGCCAGCCGCCGAGCGCCAGCTCGCGGACGGTCGCCCAGTTGGGAAAGACCCAGATCGCGGCCAGCACCAGCCCACCACCCAGAGCCAGAGCGGCATCCCCAAGATCAATCCGCAGACCACCACGCAGCCGCCGCCACAAGCCGGGCAGCACCTCGGAGCGCAGTAGCATCAGGGCCACCGGGGCCAAAACAAAGGCCACGTAAGTTCGCTTGGTCAACAGACCCAGCCCCAGGCAGAGACCAAAGATCAGCGCCGTACCCCGTTTCCGGAAGCCGTCGCTGGCCAACAACAGGCAAAGCGTAAGGGTCACCAGCGCCATTAGAGGAAACTCGATATAGAAGTAACGGGACATGGCGTAGAACATGGGGAGCAGGGCCAGGAGGACCACGCTCAGTGCACCAAGCTGCCGCCCCTCCAGCAGAACGCCGAGCTTCCAGGTCGCGATCAGGATCACTGTCAGAGAAAGGATGTTGACCATGACGGCTACGTCACCCGAGGTACCAAACACACGAACCAGAGGCACGGCCGATACGGGGGCCAGCGGCGGCCGAACCGTGTCGCTTGTGAACACGCTGAACAACGTCCGCAGCGTGCCGACAACGTCACTGCTGTGGTCAGGGGCAGTGAGCAGGTTGTTGTAGGTCAGGCTCTGCGCCAGGTGGCGAGCCTTGTCCCAACCAGTAAGGACCGTGTTTTCCCTCAGCCACAGCCAGTTGTGGACTGCGTGCCAGGCGA
>CBDUWJ010000085.1:0-8578 GCA_965370895.1 uncultured Anaerolineae bacterium
GCCCATTTTCTCATCGACAACAGCCCAATGGCCACGACAAGTTGCACCACGGCGGCGGCGATTCCCACAAAGCCGGACCAAACGTTTGAAGTGCCAAATGCCGCCACAGCTTCGGCCCCAAAGAAGTTGCCAAAGAAGGCACCCACGCTGCCTGCGCTAAAAACGAGGCCGCTCCACAGCAACGAGAGCATGGCCAGCAGAATGTACACGATGGCGATGATAGTGATGCCTGTTGGTCTTTTTGACATGTCATTTCCTCCTCGATCAAACCGCCGGATTGGCGGGCTCTCTATCAAACATTCTCGCTTCCTGCCAGGGGCTTTGCATGGCCAGGTGGCTCAGGGAATCCGTTCAAGCGCTCAGCATCAGAGCGGAGAGCGACCCCGTCGCGGCGAGCACCTGCATGGGCACGTAGGGTGCTCGCTGCCTTTGTCAATACCTGCGCACGACTGCGCGGTAGGCCTGGGGCACCCGGCACTGGATGAGCTGCAGCTCCTCGCGGGTCTTGCGCACGGCATCCATGTCGATGGCAGCGACCGCATAGCCCTCAATCTCCTCGTCGATAGAGGCATAGATCTCGCCCCGGGGGCCGGCCACCATGCTGTCGCCGAAAAAGCGGTAGCTGTACTCTTCGCCGACGCGGTTGCTGGCGACCACATACAGGGCGTTCTCCGAGGCACGGGCCTGGATGTAGGTGCGCCACTCCTCCATGGAATTCGCCCGGTTCTGGGCGGGGGGATGGCCCCAGTTCGCGCAGACGCACAGGAGCTCCGCGCCATCGAGCGCCAGGCTACGGGCCGCTTCGGGGAAGGCCAGGTCCCAGCCCAGGAGAATGCCGACCTGACCGAAAGTTGTCTCAAAGACAGGCAGGCGGTAGCCAGGACGGAAGGCCAGTCGCTCCTCGCCGGGCAGGTGGAGCTTGCGGTATTCGCCCAGCATCTCCCCGTCAGGGCCAAGCAGTATCGCTGCGTTGAAGATAGTGCTTTCCACCTTTTCCTTGGTCACCAGGCCAAAGACGATGTGGGTGTTATAGTCGGCGGCGCGCTGGGCCAGGGCATTAACGACGTGGCCGGTGGGGCGCTCGGCCACATCGGTGAAGCGCAGGCCGAGCTCATAACCTGTGGTCGCAAGTTCGGGAAAGACGACCAGGTCTACGTTTTGCTCGGTGCAGATTGTGTCGATGAACTTGCCCATAGCGAGCAGGTTGTCCTCGACTTTGCCCAGTTGAGGATGCATCTGTACCACGGCCACGGTGATCTCTGGCATGTTCCAAACTCCTTCAAGGTGATGAGCTTGCCGCAGTATACCGCGAAACGGACGAGGTGTCAACCTGCGCCGCGGGGTAGAACAGGCGTTCGCAGGGGTCTCGCCTCCGGATCCACAGGCGCCCCCGAACGGAACTCGCTCTTCTCAGCCACCACCAGGCCCACGATGCTGTCATTCACCCTGACCGTTAGGCGCCGGGACGTCAGACCCGCTTCGCTCAGCAAACGGGCCAGATCGGGTGCAGGGGTGCGTTGCCCTGTGCGTCGCTGGGGTCCTGCGGGAGGGCGGGAGAGGGTCACGCCTCCATGAAGAAGTGCCATCTCGACGACGACGAGCCTGCCTCCGGGCTTGAGCACGCGGCGCAACTGGTCTATCCAGGCAGGCTCGTAGACGAAGGATGTGGGGAAGGTGGTGATAATGGCCTCAAAGGTCTGTCCTGCAAAGGGCAAGTCACCTGACCTCCCCCGGCAGAGGGACCCGGCGAGTCCCCGGCGCTGCAGGCGGCGCCCGGCCAGGCGGAGCATCGCCGGGGACAGGTCGAGGCCGACCGGCCGGTAGCCCCCTGATGCCAGGTCTGCCAGGAGATGGCCAGGCCCACTTCCTACCTCCAGGATCCTCCCATGCGCGGGCAGGAGAGGCCAGATGGTCGACTGCCAACTTTGCCACCGGCCCAGAGACACAATCGAACTGACCGGGTCGTACAGCCAGGCCAACTCGTTGTAGAGCAGTCTGAAGCCAATGCCGAGCAAGCGTCCCCACACTGCCAGGGCGCTGTTACGCAAGGAGATCATACCAGTGCGCCAAAGGTAACCAACTCGATGCCCAATGCCTCTACTCGCTCTTGCACTGCCGGGTGAATGAGCAGCGCCAACTCTATCTCCCGCTCCGCGCGATAGCTGCTGGAGGCCAGGGCCTCGTCGTCGTAGCCGGGATGGCACATCAGCTCGCTTACCCCGTCGGGCAGGGTGTCAAGGAGGTGAACCAGATGGCCCAGTGTCAGCATGTCGCGCCCAAAAAAGGTGCCAATGAACCGGCCGGGGTGGGCCAGCTTGCGAGCGCTGACCAGGGCGCTGTCGGTGACAATCATGCCCTGCACCAGGTCGTGGGGAAAGCCGTCCAAAAAGGGCAGCGTGCCAACGGCTTGACAAAAGTCAGTCTGTGGTGGGAAGGGCACCCGCAGCGGCAGGTGGAATCTGGCTGCCAGGTCGGCGTAAACCTCGAAAAAGGGGGGATAAAGGTGCACAAAGTGATGACAGTCCAGGTGATCTGGAAGGTGGCCCGTCAGAGCCACAAAGCGCTCGACCTGGGCTGTCAACTCGGCCCGGAGGTGATCGACGGGAACCCCCTCGGCCTGGGCCCAGAGGCTGTGCTGATCCAGGAACCTGCCCCGTGCATCCACCAGTCCCGGGACCGCCTCAGGGGGAAGCACGGGGCGCCAGGCGCTGAATACCAGGTGCTGGCCGATGCCAAGTTCTGCATGGGTCAGGGCCTCCGCCAACTGCGCTTCGATCTCGGGTTGGTTGACCATGACAGTGGTACTGGTGACGATCCCCTCCCGGTGGGCATGCAGGATGCCCCGGGAGACGCCAGGTGCTCGCCCATAGTCGTCGGCATTTACGATGAGTTGTTTGCTCACAGGTGATGCTCTCTTGGGCTGGTATTTGGAACTTTCTGTTCTCAGCACCTTTATACACCAGAATGTTCGATGGTGCAAGCTGCATCTGGTTTGACATCTGCCCTGGAATGGGCTACAATGGCCGCTGGTTGGCGGCTGAGGGCAGCGCGATTGCCACTAGCCAGAAGCTGCTGATGGGGGGTGATGGACGATGAAGTGGATGACCGGTGCTCACGTACGCCAGAGTTTCCTCGACTTTTTTGCCAGCAAAGATCACCTGATCGTGCCCAGCGCTTCGCTCGTGCCGGTGGGCGATGCCACGCTATTGCTAACCAACGCCGGCATGAACCAGTTCAAGAACATGTTCCTGGGTTTGGAGGAGCCTCCGCACCCCCGCATCGCCGACGCCCAGAAGTGTATGCGGGTATCCGGCCACCTGAATGATCTGGAAGAGGTGGGTTCATCGCCCTACCACCACACCTTTTTCGAGATGATGGGCAACTGGTCGATCGGTGATTACTACAAGAAGGAGGTCATCACCTGGGCCTGGGAGCTGGTGACCCAGGTTTGGGACATGGAGAAAGAGCGGCTGTGGGCAACCATCTTTGAAGACGACGAGGGCGACCTGCCGGCCGACGAGGAGGCACGGGGATACTGGCTGAGTGAGACAGACATCCCCCGTGACCACGTGCTCTCGTTCGGGCGTACGGACAATTTCTGGTCCATGGGGCCTGTTGGTCCCTGCGGCCCGTGCAGTGAGATCCACTACGACCGGGGGCCGGAATACTGTGATATGCAGGATGAACCAGGGCATGTCTGTGCGGTGAACGGTCCGTGCGCTCGCTACCTTGAGTTCTGGAACCTGGTCTTTATTCAGTACAACCGGGATGCCAACGGCGAGTTGGAGGAACTGCAGGCCAAGCACATCGACACTGGACTGGGCCTGGAGCGGGTTGTGGCCGCGTCGCAAGGGGTCGTGGCCAATTATGATACCGACCTCTTTACTCCAATTCTCAGCCGCATCCAGGAGCTGCTGGGCCACAGTGACGAAGAGATGCAGGAGAACATTGTGGCGTATCGGGTGATCGCCGACCACGGGCGGGGGGTGACATTCCTCGTGGGCGATGGGGTGATCCCCGGCAATGAGGGCCGGAACTATGTGCTGCGCATGATCCTGCGCCGGGCAGCCCGCTTTGGGCGCAAGCTTGGCTTCACCGAACCGTTCCTGGGTGAGGTAGCGGAGGTGGTGATCGACACCATGGGCGACCACTATGCCGACCTGCCGCAGCGGCGCGAGTTCATCTTGAATGTCATCCGCCAGGAGGAGGAACGCTTCCAGCGGACGCTGGATGTGGGCCTGACCATGCTGGATGAGATCATGGCTGGCGTGCAGGCCGAGGGTGAGGGCCTTACTCCTCCGGGCGTCATCCCTGGTTCCGATGCATTTCGCCTGTACGACACGTATGGCTTTCCGTTGGATCTGACGCGCGATGTGAGTGCAGAACATGGCTTCACCGTGGACGAAGATGGCTTCCAGGCGGCCTTGGAGGAGCAGCGGAAGCGCGGTCGGGCCTCGCAGCAGTTTGCGGTAGTCGACGAGGATCTGGAGGTGTATGCTCGTCTGGCAGAAGGATTGAAAGCGCAGGGCGGGCTTGGTCCGGACGGTGTCGAGTACCTGAGCCCCGAGGCGACCGAAGTTGAGACTACCGTGCTCGCCATCCTGCGCGCTGGCGAGAGCGTGACCAGCGCCCGGGAGGACGACGAGATCGAGGTGGTGCTGGCAGCTACACCATTCTACGTGGAGAGTGGTGGCCAGATGTCGGATGTCGGGGTGCTGGCCCGATATGTAGGGGACGAAGAGGAGCCACGCTGGGAGATCGAGGTTGTCGACATGTGGCAGCCGGTGCCGGGGCTGATCGTGCATCGGGGGCGGGTGGCTAGGGGGCGGCCCAAGGCAGGGGACCCGGTTTGGGCCGTGGTGGACGCAGAGCGCCGGATGGACATCGCTCGCAATCACACGGCAACCCACCTGCTCCACAGCGAACTACGCTACATCCTGGGCAAACACGTGCAGCAGGCTGGCTCACTGGTGGCTCCTGATCGGCTGCGCTTTGACTTTAGCCACGGAGCGATGCTGACCCAAGATCAACTGGATGCAGCGGAGCAGTCGGTCAACGATGCTATCCTGGCCAACTATCCCCTGGAGACGGAGTACACGACCTACCAGGAAGCGGTTACGGAGGGAGCGATGGCCCTCTTTGACGAGAAGTATGGCGAACAGGTGCGGGTCGTCAAGATCGGCGTGCCAGATCAGCCTTTCAGCCAGGAGCTTTGTGGCGGTACGCACGTTCAGCACACGGGCGACATCGGCCTGTTTCGCATTGTCTCCGAGAGCAGCGTGGGTGCAGGCGTGCGGCGTGTGGAGGCGGTGACCGGACGGGGCGCCCAGCAGTTGGTTCAGAACCGGCTGCGTGTGCTGGAGGATGCCGCTACCCACCTGGGCTCCGTGCCGGAGGAGGTAGATCGCGCTGTGCTGCGGCTGTTGGGCGAGCTCCACGGGCGACAGAAAGAGATCGCCGAGCTGCGGCGCGATCTTGCTCGCGTTGAGTTCGAGGCCCTGCTGCAGCAGGCGCAAGAGGTGGCGGGCATCCAGGTACTGGCTACTCGCGTGCAGGCGTCCGATATGGATACACTTCGTGAGATGACTGATTGGTTCCGCAATCGGTTGGGATCGGTCGTGATTGTGCTGGGGGCGGTTATTGACGACAAACCCAACTTTGTTGCAGCTATCACGCCCGACCTGGTGGAGCGGGGTCTAAAAGCTGGCAGCGTGGTCCAGAAGGTGGCGCGCGTCGTCGGCGGGGGTGGTGGCGGCCGGGCCACGCTGGCGCAGGCTGGCGGTCGCGACGCCGACCGGCTGGATGAAGCGCTGGCTCTGGTTCCCCAAGTGGTCGGGGAGTTGCTAGAGGAATGACGAGCATGGCTCAGATTGCAGCGCGGCTGCGGTCGTGTCCTGATGGGCGTAACGTCATAGTTGCCAGCCGCGTCAGGCCATCTCGGGCGGCGACCTGGTGATGCCAGGACTATGGCGGGGCTTCAAAACCGGTGAGCAGCGGCAGCCCCCCTCAGGGTTGCCGGCCTACTATGGCATTGTCGACCCAGGGACCTCGACCCTTCGCCTCCTGGTGGCGGAGGTGGTAGATGGACAGGCCACGGTGTGGGGCTGGGACGAAGGTCCGGGCTGGGCTGGGGCAGACGCGCCGAGGCTTGCGCTTACCTGCGAAGAGTTACTGGCCCAGGCTGAGGCCATGGCTCGGGCTCGCGCTGACCGCTGGTTCCCGGCATCTCATATGCTCGTGGGGCTGCCAGCATCGCAGCTCCAGGGGCGGGCCTGGTGCGTCACACAGCGGCGTATTCAGCCTGAACTGGCCGTCGAGGAGCGGGAGTTGCAGGTTCTCTTGGGACGTGCTCTGCGCCTGGCGGTCAACCAGCTGCGGCGGCTTGGTTCCACCCAACCGGGGCGTGATTCCCCCCAAGCCGCGCCTGGTTCCACTCGAGCCACGGCTGTGCCTCCAGCAGACCGCCTTGTTCGCGAGGGACATGCGAGCAGGGACTCCGATGACTTGGGGTGGGTGCTTGTGGACGCCACTGCGGTAGCCCTGACGGTGGACGGTCGACGGGTCACCGATCCGGTGGGTTTTCGTGGACGGGAGATCGGCGCCACGGTCTTTGCTGCCCTGGCCAGTGCAGAAACGATTGAGACGTGGCGGACAGTGGCTAAGGGGCTCGAATTCTCGACGTTGACCTTGACCGCTGCGCCCCTGGCCCTGGCCCTGGGCCTGGCCGAGTTTCAGGGTGTGCTGTTGGATGTGGGCGGAGAAACAACGGACCTGACCTTGTGGCAGGCCGGACGGCCCGTGGCGCTCGATTCGCTGCCGGTCGGGGGGGCTGCGCTGACGCGGTCGCTGATCCGCGCCTGGGACCTGTCGCTCGACAAAGCCGAACACCTGAAGCGGGTCTATGCCGGTGGGAACTTGGCCGGCGGCGACAGGGATCGGGTCCAGGAGGCCATGTACCCGGCCTTGCGGTCCTGGTATGAGGAAGCCGAGCTCGCGCTGGCGCGGTTGCGCGAAGGCGAGCCGCTGCCCCAGCGGTTCTATTTGTTGGGTGGCGGCAGCGCCCTGCCGGAGATGATCGAGGCTGCTCGTGCCCTGGTCTGGAGCGAACGGTTGTCTTTCGAGCGCTATCCGCAGGTTGGGCGATTGCATCCCACTGACGTGCCCGGCGTAGTCAATCGCACGGAGTTGGGACGGGGCACGGGAGATGTGTCGGCCCTGGCGCTGGCAGCCTGGGCAGCCCGGCAGGGTCGTTCCGCCGATCGTCCGGCGCTCATTCTGCGAGAGATCTGCGAAGGTCAATGCTAAAGATCGGCGCGAATACTCTACCGATAGCCGGCTGGCTGGCGGATCCGCAGCGGCCCGATGGCAGCCGGAGAATCCGTCTGGCGGCCATCCAGCAGTTGATAGAGGGTTATGGGCTCGCAGCAGTAGAACTCACGGCGGACCTGAGCGCAGTGTATGCCCAAGTATTCGACCGCCGCTTTTTCACTGCCGTGGCAGGCCTCCAGCAGGGGCTGGGCTTTGTCTGCACCGTGCACCTCCCTTTTCTATGGGTCGACGCTTCCAGCCTGAACGAGGCTGTGCGTCAGACCAGCGCGGACTGCTTGTGCCGTGCCATCGAGCTAATCCAGCCTGTGGATGTGAGTACCTATGTCCTCCACCTTTGGGGCTTGACGACCGCGCAGATCGCCGCCCTGCTGCGCGAACCTGCCCAGCGACAGGCGGCCCTGGGCGGGATGGTGGCCCAGGCCCGTCGCAGCCTCTCTCAGGTGTGTGAGATGCTCGATCCGGGCGATCTATGCGTGGAAAACCTGGAGGATCCGCTCTTTGATTTGATGCTGCCACTGCTTGAGGAATACGGGGTGAGCATCTGCCTGGACGTGGGACACCTGGCCTGGCGAGGCGATAGCGAGCTGGATTTTCTTGCGCGCCACGGCGATCGCATCCGCGAAGTGCATCTACACGACGCCGTGGCAGCTTCTCCGGATGGATCTACGGGCTTCCGCGATCACCTGCCCCTGGGGCGGGGCGAGACAGATTACGTGGCCTTTCTGCGCAAGCTGGAGCGCAGCGGATACGGTGGGGCGGTGATTCTGGAAAACGAGACCAAAGCAGATCTGGAGGAGAGTCTGGAGCGCGTGAGGGCTTTTCTGTAGCCGGAGGGGTGGATGCCGCTGCTTCGCCTTGCCGTGGCCCAAGACTTGCTTGGTTCGACTGCAGCGCTTCGTGGGGCTGCCGCGTGCGGGCCAGAAGAGACAGGCAGCAACGTCCGCGCGGTTCCAGAGGGTTAGGACATTGAACACTTTGACGGTATGCAACAAATAATCTATCTCGAGACGGATGATGCCTTGCCAGCGATCCGCCACCTGTTGGAAGGGGCACAGGCCAGGCAGGTACTGCTCGTCGTACCCAGAGGGTGCTACACCCTGAGGGACGTCCTCAACCTGCGGGTACTGAGACGCTACGCTACTAACCTGGGGCTGGATGTGGCCCTGGTCACTCGCGACAGCCGCACGCGGCAATTGGCCAAGGACGAAGGGATCGCTGTCGTTTCCTCTGTCAGGCAGGGCCGGCGAGG
>CBDUWJ010000086.1:0-8508 GCA_965370895.1 uncultured Anaerolineae bacterium
GCCGTCGCCAGCGTCGCCAGGTCTGTGGCCAGTTGATAGCTACCCGTCGATGCGTGGCGCAGGGCCAGATCAGCTACGGCTTCTGCCGCGTCGTCCAGCCCCAAGGCCGCCAGCCGCTCCCGCGCCCTATCCAGGTCCCCATCAAGGGCGTAAAGGGCGCTCACCATCACCACGACTCCATCACACCCGTCGTTCATCTCCATCAAGGCAGTGGGCGACGGCACAACCTCCTGTCTGGCGCTAATCGGGTAGGGGGAGGCCGGAGGAGAGGAATCGGCCGGCGACCAGAGGACCCGGGCCAGCCCCAAGCCCAGAAGGACGCCAAGCAACGCACCAACCAGTGCGCCGAGAAAGACCCGTTTGCCCCAATCAGCCACGAGACGCACTCGACGGGGTCCTGGCCTCTCCCGGTATTCGTCTCCCGGCTCTCACACGGTGGGCGAGCCACACACCTGCCCCCACGATGAAACCCGGTATGGCCAGGCAGCCGACTGCCTGGTCGGTCTCCTGGGCTGGCAGGTCCCCAGTGAATACCCGCATCGGCAAGACGGAGAAGGTCAGGACAAAAACGAGCAACACCGCCACGGCCACGAGCTTGCGCGACGTGTCGAGGCGGGTCACGTCGTCAAGGGGATCGGGGTGGGATTGCCCGAAGAAGAAGATCAATGCAGCCCACAGCAGCCAGCCCTGCCAAAAGAAAATGCCCAACACCAACAGCACGCCTATGATCGGCCAGGTGAGGATTTTGGCCCGCTGGCCGACAAGGCTGTAGAGGACGTGGCCGCCGTCTAATTGGCCCACGGGCAGCAGATTGAAGGCGGTGACCAGCAGCCCAGCCCAGCCTGCCAGGGCCACGGGGTGGATGAATACGTCGTAGCCGATGTCTATGGGAAAGGTACCGAGCAATGCGGCCCCAGCTTCGGTCAGGGCAGCCATGAGTGTCAGCGGGGAGCCGCTACCCGGCAGAATCTGCCCAAACACGGCGAACTTGAGGAGCAGGTAAAGGAGCGAATTCCCCTCCAGAAAGATCATCGCCCCTGGTTCAGGGGCTGTCATGGGCTCGACGGTGGACAGGCTCAGGCCCAAGATCAAAATGGGCACGGCCAGCGCAAAGCCGACCAGCGGCCCAGCGGCACCGACCGTCAGCATCTGACGGCGGTTGACAGTCCGTCCCTTCATGACAATGAAGGCGCCCATGGTGCCCAAAGGAGGCACGGGCATGGGGATAAAGAAAGGCAGGGATACCGGGACTTTGTAGTAGCGGCCGGCAAAGTAGTGGCCCAGTTCGTGTCCGGTCAGAATGGTCATCAAACTCAGGGCAAAGGGCCAGCCAACCCACAGGTGGGTCAGAATCCAGGTCAGGTCAGCGTTTGCGGGCACCTGGTCCGACCAGGTGGCTCCGACAAAGAGGGTGGAGAGGATGGTCAGGACAAAGAGCAGGGCATTCAGCCACAGCCGCGACCCAGCTTCCTGGGGCATCACCCCTGGCACGGCCAGCAGCACGTGCATATCGTGATCTGGGTCATTGCGCAAAACGGCGGTATAGCCCAACGGCCGGAAACGCGCGGCGATCTGCGGGTAGGCCCGGTCCGAAGGCATCTGCAGAAGGCCGCGCAGGCGGATCGCCTCCGGCTGTCCGGGGATGCCCAAGGTCACATCTTGGACCGAAAACAGGCCGGTCACAGCCGCTTCCAGTTGCGCGGCTGTCCGTTGGGTGGGCGTTTTCACATCGTCAGGCATCGATTGCAGCTTTCTAGATCTCGTTTGGCCGTTTGCCTACCCTTGTCAAGGCCATGCAACACTGGTATAATGGGATGGCCGCAAAGAAGCTTATGACGGCCAAGCCGAATCAGCGAGGCGTGGTTCCGGACTTGTAGAACACAGGTCACAGACAGCTCGACCGGGGCTTGGATTGTGAGGTCAGCCGAACGGTTCGCCAAGATCCGACTCGAAGCCCGGGACTGCCGTCTACTGGTAGTCCAGCGCGCGGGCCAGTATACCACAGGGTGCGGCTTGCTGCAACCTGTTCATTCCCGGGGAAAGTCAGTCGCAGCAAGGCGTTGCTGGTCTTTTGCGCTTGCGCTAGGCAGAGGCCCAACCAGGGTCAGGCCGTGAACCTTGGCGAGGCTGAGCTCAGTGCCGGGCGATGACGGTGATCCACGATTCACTACGGCCAGCAGTGTCGGGATCCACCCAGGTCTCGAGGATCTGGAACCCTGCCTGCCGCAATGCCGTCTCTATGTCAGGAGGATGATAGAAAGCGAAGAATTGGCGCCGGCCATCCTGGTCGGTACACCACCGCTCACCCTGACCGCCTTTCACAGCCAGGTAGAGCACACCGCCAGGGCGCTGCAAGACCCGTGCAATCTCTGCCAGGGCGGCGGGCAACTGAGCGTGGGGCAGGTGGAGCAGAGAGGCACAGGCCCAGACTCCGTCGAGGCTGCTGGAAGCAATAGGGAGGAGGCGTAGATCAGCCCGGATAAAAGGGGCGTCTGGCAACCGGCGGCGGCCTTCGGCAAGCATCCCCACCGACAGATCCAGCCCCACGACCCGGCAGCCGAGTTCCATCAGGAACTCGACGTCACGGCCTGGTCCACAGCCCAGGTCTAACACACGGCGCTGGCCAGTGACACGCCGGTCAAAGGCCGCGAGCGCCCGTTCCAGGCGGAGGTCGCCCCACTCGACTGCGAACCGGGCGGCGATGTGGTCGTACCTGGCCACCGTCTCTGCGATTGCCGATAGCGATTCTGGCTTGGGCTCACCGGTGCGCGGTGAGCCAGGACTCTCCAAGTCTGAAGATCTCATGATGACAAACTCCAACGAACGACGCGAGGGATCTCCTCACTGGCGCTACCTGCTGCTGGCGGCACTGATCATCGTCCTCACCGGGGCGATATTGGCCGGGTTGTGGCAGTTGCCCCGGTTGGTGCCAGCACTAGCTGGCCCCACGGTTGTGCCGTTCATTTCTTCAACCGCCACGGCGACGGCGACGCCAACACCCACCGTCGCCCAGCCCACAATCACGGAGTTGAGGGCCGAGGCGGACGAGCAGGGTGCGACAATCACCTTTCACCTGGCAGCCGAGGTGCCCCCTGACCGGCAGGTCGACGAGGTTCTCCTGTGGTATGACACCGAGATTGGACACCAACTGCAGCACATCGCCGGCCCGCTGCCGGCGAGCGTGGCCCTCAGCCGGCAGATTGACGCAACGCAGGAAGGCCTGACCACGACACTCACTGCGGGCGAGATGGACTACTGGTGGCTGGTGCGCGACACGACCGGCGAGTGGGTCCGCGCCGGAGGGACGGTGGCCCTGGGTCCGGCCCTGCAGGCATGGGTCGCCACGCCGGCGCCCGAACCGCCGCCGGTCGATTTTACCTGGGCTGTGTCCGAATCCCAGCACTTTCAGTTCTACGTTGTACCCGGCACCGCGGCGCAACGCGACCTGTCCCAGATTGCCGCCGTGGCTGAGGCAGCCCTGGAGCGCACCAGCGCCACGCTTGAAGTCAGCTTTTTCGACCAGATGCAGATCTACCTGGTGCCGCGCCTTTTCTGGCAGGGCGGGGCAGCGTACGGCGACAAGGTCCAGCTCATCTCCTACCTTGACCGCAACTATGCGGCTGTGGAAACCTGGTCCTACTTTACCCACGAAGGAACCCATGCCCTGGCCCAGGACTTGGGCCAGCCCAAGGAGCAGGGTGGTGCTCCTGACGGCGTGCTGACGGAAGGGCTGGCCGTATGGGCCAGCGACGGGCATTATCGTCAGGACCCGCTGGATGCCTGGGCCGCGGTGGTGGCCGCCTCTGACGAGTACATCCCCCTGGCGAATCTGCGCACCGGGCCGTTCTACGATTTCCAGCACGAGACATCGTACCTGGAGGCGGCCTCCTTTACCAAGTTTCTGGTCGAGCGCTACGGCTTGGACAAGTTCAAGGAGTTGTACGGTCTGGCGACCGGGGACACTGCGGGCGACGAAGCCCTGGTTCAACGTCTGTATGGCCGGGGATATGCCGACCTGGAAGCCGCGTGGCTGGACCATTTGGCCGGCCTGGAGCCCAGGCCAGAACAAGCTGAAACCTGGCGCTTGACAGTGCGGTCTTTCGACCTGATGCGCCGTTATGAGACTGAGCTGGATCCCGATGCCCGGATTCTGCCACCCAACCCACCCCCCGAATGGACGACCGATACGCTGAGAATCTTTTTGCACCGCCTCGAAGCGCCGGTGAACGTGGTGCTGGAGACCTCCCTCATCGCCGCCCAGGAACGGTTGCACAGCGGCGATTTGGCTGGCGCTGCGACGCTCCTGGACGACGTGGAGGCAGCACTGGATGCCGGTGCGGGCAGCGAGCCGCTGAACCCGCCCTCCCTGGCGGCACGACAGGCCATCCTGAGCCTGGTGGCGACGCAGGACCGGGCCGTCCTCCGTGCCGACGCCCTCACCTACAGCAGTACCCTGGCGCCGGCTTCTGCCCTGGCTGCCGGCAGGGCGGTAGAAGAGACGTTGCACCCACCCTTTGCCAGCTACCGGCAGGAGGTGGTCCGGCTGGATGTGGCCAACGACGGCTTCAGTGCCCAGGGCGTGGTTCTGCTCCACGCCGAACTGGCCGAGAAGACCATCGGGGCAAGCGAGGCAAGCCCTGATGGCCAGCCTTTTGCCGGCGATGGACAGCTCTTTGCCGTAGCGTTCATCAAAACTGCGGGGCGCTGGCGCATGTCCGGACGAGAACCCGTTGAAGCAACCGTGCCCTTGCCTCCGGCCAGTGAGGGTGAGTCGCGTGACGTGCTCCGTGTTGCTCGGCCTTATCTACTGCCCGCTGCGACCGCAGACCTGACAACAGGCTGGGCGTGCTCTTCAGCTCCGCCCAGGAGCTGCTCGTAGAGATCGATGATCTGGTCTGCGACCACGCTCCATCCGTAGGACTGCGCCCAGTGAGCAGCCTGCCGGCCTAACTTCTCGCGGAGATCCATGTCGGCGAGCAACAAGCGGATCTTGGCAGCCAGCGTTTCGGCATCGCCCTCAGGCACCAGGAAGCCGGTCCGACCATCCTGCACGTTGAAGGCCAGTCCTCCCACTTTGGAGGCCACCACAGGTGTACCGCAGGCCATGGCCTCCAGGGCCACCATGCCAAATGATTCATAGTGGGAGGGCATGACGACCATCTCAGCCGCCGAATAGTAGTAGACCAACGAATCCTGGTCCTTGGCCCCAAGGAAAGTGACCAGGTCTTCGATGCCCAGCTCGGCCCGGAGGCGCTCCAGGCGGGCCAGCTCGGCGCGGGCTCGCTCAGCGCCGGCACCCGGCGCGCCACCGATAATGATGACCGACAGATCCTCCTGCCAGTGAGGGATCTCGGGCGCGATGAGAGCCATCGCCTGCAGCAGGGTGTCTATGCCCTTCAGGGGCTCAATACGCCCCACAAAGAGGACAACACGGCGCGAAGCGGGAAGCCCGAGGGCACGCCTGGCCTCTTCGGGCGGCATGGGATGGAAGAGATCCAAGTCCACACCGCAGGGCACGATGGCGATCTTGTTCGCGTCCGCCCCGTAGAGCCAGACCATCTGCGCTCGCTCCAGGGGAGTAGGCGCCACCAGGCGATCGGCGAAAGCCATCACCTCTGCCTCGCCCTCGATGCGTCGCTCCGATTCCCACGCTTCAGGGCCGGACGCTACGCTGTTTTTCATATGCCCCAACGTGTGGAACATCTGAATGATGGGTGCGCCCCAGGCGCGCCGTAGATCACGGGCTGCCAGGCCCGACAGCCAATAGTGGCTGTGGATGACATCGTAGTGCAGCCCCTCGCGCCGCGCAAAGTCGAGGGCACCGCGCACAAACTGGGACAGGTGGTCGACGACCTGGTTCTTGTCATAGGGCGCTTCCCGGCCAGCCGGCAGGTGGATAACGCGGCAGTTCGGCCCCAGCCTGGTGCTGATGCGGGGGAAATCCGGGTTCTGGGAGCGGGTGAAGCAGTCAACGGCGATCCCCCGCCGGCCCAGTTCGCGGCTCAGGTCGCGGACGTAGACGTTCATGCCGCCTGTCTCCTTGCCACCCAACATGGCAAGAGGGCAGGTATGAACACTGAGCATGGCTACGCGGCGTATCATCGGTTGTTCAGCGGCGCCTCAGGCGGGTATGCCAGATAGCGGCGCCAACAGCGGCCAGGAGGGCGCCAGTCCCACCGATGGGCAGCAGACAGCAGAGTGCACCGATTAGCCAGTCCTCCTGTGTAGTCGTGGTCTCGCCCCCCACCGAGCCCAGGAGCAGAAAACCAAGCAGCCCAGCAAGGCAGGCAATAACGCCCAGCACGATCAAGACGATGGCTGCCGGACGCCAGGTTGCTTCGGATGGGCCTGAGAAGCCGGCAGGTGGGGATGGGCTTGGGCCAGTTGGTGACACGTCAGTCACGGGCTGCACCGATCCAGCCGGATCAGGCACTGCCGATGGTTCTCCTGCCGCGGACTCGGTCACCTCTGCGATCGAGGGACGAGGTACGCCACATTCGCCGCAAAAGGTGTCCTCTTTACCGAGAACGGCTCCACAATTGTCGCATTGGATTTGATCAGCCACATTGTCCTCTCTTGGAGTCTGTACAGTTTGGCGGTTCAATGGCACAGCGACAGTCACCTATTCCGAGTGGCAGTGTCACGCGCGTACAGACAGGCCATCCTCTAGCAACCCAGCCACGTGGAGCTCGATCGCTTGATGCATGTCATGCTCCGCCTCTTTGCGAGTCTCACCAGCGGAAACACAACCGCATGAATCAGGCAAGCAACCTGCATAGTTCCCGTTCGCCCTTTCAATCACTACGAGGAAGCGATACATGGTCACTTCTCCTTGATCAGGTGGGCTCGCTTCAGAAGGCTATGCAATGTGCCGGGAGCCCGATGGTGACCGGGATGTCCTGTGATGGTCACTGCCAAATTCGGTGGGATGCTTGAATTGCCGGTGGCTGCCCTTGGTGGCAACCGAGTACCAGCCGCCAGCCTTGATCACCTTGGTAGCATCGCGCACATTCACTGCCGCTCAATCCTCTGGAGCAGATGGGTGCTTGTGCCGATCTAGCAGATCGTTGCCAGAGCCACACCCGGTTTGGCGATGAGCAAACGCCGGACCTCGGTATCTTGAGCACCAAAGCGGTACTTGTAGACCTCGTCGCCCCGCAAAAAGTCGTACTTGCCGCGGCCCAGCGCGATGGCCTGCTCGATGCTGCGGGCCGTGATGATGATGCCGGGACTCAGGTGCCGGAACTGGCCTGGATCGTAGCCGGAATTATAGACGAGGATACTGTCCCCATAGTCAAAGTTGAGCAGAGCGGCGGCCTTAATGCCGTCCATTTCGATAAAGACAAGCTGAAGCCAGCCTCGTGCCTGCAAGACCTGGGCCACGTCGAAAAAGAAGCCCTGCATCTGGGGCTCCATGAACTTGTCCTTGTCGGGTGTGCTCTTCTGATGAAGTTCGATAAAGGCCTGCATCTCGGCCTGTAGATCGTGGTCCAGGCCCACAATGACAAAATTGGTGTCCGCTTCGGCATCGGCTCTGCGCTGCTTGCGGCGCACCTCGTGGCGTTGCTTCTTGTTGAGCATCATCAGGTATTCGTCCCAGGTGGCAGGCAGGTGGATGATTGGACATACGTCCTCGATCTCGACGAGGGTCTGGTAGCCCCGAGCCTCGGCCAGTTCCCGCAGTCGCGCAAAGGTCAACGACTCCTGAGGGATGTTGCAGAGATCCACGACATCCCAGGCCGGCGCGTCGGCCTCCAGATAGTCCAGCAGAGCGTGATAGACGGCATCCTCCTGCCCTTGCTCGATAATCAAGTCCAGATAGTCGGACACGTCGCGACAGCCGACCATGTAGAGAACCGACTTGCCGTCTGTGGCCTGGGTGTGAAAGAGCGGCGCGATACCCACCAGCCGCCCATCCTCGTCCGCACGAAAGCCCAGGAGCTGCAGATCCCCTTCGCCCAGGTGTTTCCACCAGGTGGCCTGCCATTCCCAGGTCAGAAAGACGGTGTCGCAGCAACCGCGGTGAAGCAGATCATTCCATTCTGGCTCGAGTGCCCAGAATCCGCCGCTCTCAAAGTGAGGCTCAATTCTCATGAAAACTCCTGATGTCTCTCAAATCCTCATCGGTAGGCAGAGGACGTTGCGGCCCGCCTATCCTGCAGGGGCGCACCTGCCACCCTTGCCTTTGCTCGTATGCTCCACAATGGTGGCTCCAGCTCTCACCAGGGATTTGGGTAGACTCATTATACCTGACATCTGCGGATGGCGCAAGAAGGGCCAAACGGGATGGGTCTTGGGCGGTTCGGGCGCAGTTCCTGGGTTCCAATCCTTTCTGGGCCTGCGGGCAAAGACAGATGGAAGCACAGTGCAACTCAAGACCTCCTGGCCTTGACATTTCCCCCACCCTCCGTTGGCGTTTTCACAGTTCTTTGAACAACTGATTCGCAAGCAACAAGCTCGCAGCATCTCCGAGCCTCGTCGCCCAAGGGTCCGGCGCTAGTGTCACCG
>CBDUWJ010000087.1:0-8452 GCA_965370895.1 uncultured Anaerolineae bacterium
TCTGCCATTAGATGTGTCCCTCCTCCTCCTCCACATCGGGGATGTTGGGGTAAATGCAGGCCGGCCGGGGCCGGCCTGCTTTGACGCGACCTCGTTAGCAACGCGACCTCGTTAGCAACGCGGCCTTGTCAGCATCGCGACCGAGACAGCAACGCCTATTGGGTTCTGGCCCAGTAGGCTGCAGTCTCTGTCTTGAGGCACTCGATGAATTCCTCGGCGCCGATCTGCCGCAGGAAGAACTTGTCGTCGCACACGTTGTAGACGTTATCCATGTACTCGGGAATCTCGGTGTTGAGCCCCGCGCGGGCGGGCATGGCGGTGTGCGTCTCGAGGATGGCAAACTGGTTCTCCAACGCGGGCGGGACCGGCACGCCATTCAGCGGGACCGGCGTGCCCATGTTGGCGATCTCGGTGCCAATCTTCTTGGACATGATATACTGCAGGTACTTGCCCACGGCGTCGGGGTTCTTGGTGGCCTTGAGCACGCCGTAGGTGTTGGCCCAGTGCTCAACGTACTCGTTGCCCGGGGCGCCGTCGACCTTGGGGAAGCCAAAGAGGCTGATCTCAAAGCCTTCCGGCGTCTGCTCCGACATCTCTTTGGGCAGCCAGGCCCCACAGAACATCATGGCGTTCTCGCCGTTGACCCACTGCACCTGGGCAGCGGGCCAGACAGAGCCCTCAAAGCCAGGCTGGAAGTAGGGGTGGATCTCTTCGATCATCTTGGCGGCTTCCAAGAAAGCCGGATCGCCCCACTTTTCGCCGGTCTTGTCGTAGGCCGCCTCACGGAAGGCCTCCGGGCCTAGCAGGCGGATCGCCGCGTAAGTAAAGTACCAGTTGTTGTAGAAGGAGACCGGCCCGTCCGCTCCGAGAGGGGAGACGCCCGGTTTCTGATCCTTGATGGTGTTGAGCGCGTCTTTGAACTCGGTCCAGGAGACCTCACCAGGATCCGCAGGCTCGATGCCCAGCTCTTGCAGCATCTTGACGTTGTAGAAAAAGGCTGAGATGTAGTCGTCTCGGGGGATCAGGTAGACCTTGCCATCCTCGTGCTTGCCGATTTCCAGCGCGCCCGGCTTGAAGGTATCCTT
The DNA here is from genome assembly GCA_965370895.1 of uncultured Anaerolineae bacterium. GTDB lineage: Bacteria > Chloroflexota > Anaerolineae > JAAYZQ01 > JAAYZQ01 > CBDUWJ01. Next base: position 1,086 of record CBDUWJ010000087.1, read on the forward strand.
CCAGGGCATGTCGCTATCGTAGGCCTGCTGGTCCAGCAGCTCGTCGAGGGGCAGGGCCAGGCCGGTCTTGACGATGGCATTGAACACCCGGTCGTCCGAGTGGTCGACAATGTCCACCTGCGTGTCGGCGGCCAGGGCGCTCTGCAACTGGGTCAGGACCTGCCGTCCGGCCCAGTTGATCTCAACGTTGATGTTGGGATTCTCGGCCATAAAGTCCTGGGTTGCTTTGTCCAGGAGCTGCATGAGGGGCTCGCCCTCGCTGAACATGCTCCAGTAGACGATGGTGACGTCTTCTTCCTCTTTGGCCGTCCCTCCACACTGGACCGCGACCAGCAGCACGACCAGCAGCATAATGGAGAGTGCCAGGTATCTCTTGCGCTTCATGGTATTTCCTCCTTTATCTGTGACTGAATCTCTTGTGATCTACCTCTCGAAGAATGGGACATATCCTACCCCGTGCTCTTTTGCTCCTTCACCTCCTTTCGTTAGTCGCCCAAGATCCGCTCTGCGTTGCCGCCCAGGATCAAGGCTTCCTGCTCGGGAACGAGACCGAGGGAGCGGATCTTTTCCAGTTGGAAGGTCTGCCAGTAGGCATCGCCAAAGCCGGCATCGCTGCCATACAGGAATCGTTGCGCCGGGAGGCGCGCCAGGGCCTGACTCAGGCCATAAGGGGGCATGCCACTGGGGATGATATAGATGTTAGGACAGCGCTCGGCGGCATAGACTGCCTCCTGCCAGAGGTCGTGGAGGCCGCCGTGCCCCAGGATCACGGTCAGCCTCGGGTGCCTCTCGGCAAAGTAGGCAATCTGCAGGGGAGAGCTGTTGGGGGGCGTGCCGTCGTGGAATTCCACCGGAACCCCCAGCGCCTCGATCTCCTCACCCAGCGCGTCCATCATCGGCTCGACGGGCGAAAAGCCCTGCGCCCAGGGGTGCATCTTGACCCCCTTCATGCCCAGCGTCCCGATGCAGCGATGCAGCTCGTCGATGGCGTTGGGATAGCGGGGATGCACCGTGCAAAAGGGGATGAGCCGGGCCGGGTCGGTCGCACAAAAGGCCAGCAGGTGGTCGTTGTGGGGCGCGGGATCGAAAAACAGCCCATCCAGGGTAAAGACCCAGGACTGGTCGACGCCGTGGCGGTCCATCAGCTCCAGAAAGGCTTGGGGTCCCGCTCCCTCGATGATCCCCAGCGCCTGCCCGGGCGTGTGGGTGTGCGCATCTACGATCCTCATCGGTCTTCTCCCAGCAATCGCAGAAGATTGTGGCCCATCACCTGATCGTGCACCGGGCCGGGCAGCGCCGTGGCCCGCCGGCAGCCCATCTCCACACGCAGAGTGCTCAGGGGCGAGTCGCTGCTGAACAGGACGCGGTCCGGCCCCAGGGCCGCCACAGCCCGTTTCACCTTCTCGGGCAGGCTCCAGGAAGTGTCAACGTAGATATTCTCGGACTGGAGGGCAGCGGGCACGGCATCCATCCAGAAATCGGTGCTGCCCATGTGGCCCATGATGATATCCACCTCCGGAAAGCGGCGGGCCAGCTCCGAACACTGGAAGGGCTGGGCATAGGCCGGGGTCCCGGTATGGATATAGACCGGCACGCCCAGCTCGCCAGCCAACTCGATCAGGGGATGGACCAGCTCGTCGCACAGCAGGTAGCCCTGCAGCGCGGGATGGAGCTTGATTCCCCGGGCGCCCTCGCCCATAGCGCGCCGCAGCTCCTCGACGGCCGCTGGTCCGCGCCAGGGGCTGGCGGTGGCAAAGGCGTAAAAGCGGTTGGGATGCGCCTGGACGACCCCCAGGACATAGTCGTTGCCCTCGCGGTGGTCCACGGCGATGCAGCGGTCGACGGGACAGATGACCGCTCGGTCGACCTCGTAGCGGTCCATCTCCTGGAGCAAGGCCTCGGGCGACTGCGCGTAGCCCAGGCCCTCGCCCACGTGACAGTGAGCATCCACCACAACACTCATAACACTTCCGCCTTTTGTGATCCGCCAGCCGCAGGTCACACGGCTAGCCGACTTTGCACTCCCACAGGTAGCAGGAGCGCAGGATGTTGTCGTTTTCGCCCGCGTACAGGGTTCCCTGCCCGTCCGAGACCAGCATGTGAATATTGACCGCGCCCACGCCGAGGGCTGGATCGCGGATCGGGCCCAGGTCGTCCAGGGCCGAGGTCCGGGGATCGAAGGCAAAGAGGCGGGTCACGCCCTCGCCGTTCTGGTCATAGCCCTCGCTGCCGGCGCCATAGATCAAGCCGCCGGGCCCCTCCACCAGGCCGGCCAGCCGGGGATTGGGGAACGGCTTGCCCAGGTCCTGCACCTCGCCCGTCGCCGGGTCGAGCCGGCTAAAGCCCCCGGCCGTCGTGCCGGCATACAGGTAGCCATCGGAGGCCAGCAGCATGTGATCGATGCGGGCCGGATCGCCCGCGTCCACCTTGGGAAAGCCATGCTGGTACCACGTGAACCGGTCCTTATCGGGATCGTAGCAGAAGATGCGGACCGGGACCGGCCCCAGCATGAACTCAAAGGCCCTGCTCTCGCCCCAGGTGCCCCACAGCCGGCCCTGCCGGTCAAGGGCGGCCGCGTGGGGCTGGCATAACAGCACGCCGTTGCCAACGTAGGCCAGGTGCCGGCAGGTATGGTTCTCCAGATCGTAGCGAAACAGCACCTCGGCCGGATAGCCAAAACCGTAGATGATGCGGCGCTGCCGGTCGAGCGTGATCGACTGGATATAGTGGGGCGGCACGGGCACGGTCAGCACCTTGTAGAGATCGTTTACCGGGTCGTAGCGCAGCAGCTTGCCGCCGGGGGCCTCGTGCTGCTGATCGACATCGTGCAAGAGGGCAGTGGCCGCATAGATCCGCCCGTCGTCGTCGATCTCCAGGGAACGATGGAATTTGGCGTCGAATTTGCCGCTGATGCGCCGGAACTGCAGCGAGGTAAAGGCATCGGTGGCCGGGTCAAAGCTCCAAAAGATGTCGTTGTTGATGGAGCACAGGCCGATGTACAGTTTTTTCCTCCGCGCGTCCCAGGCCAGCGAATCAAAGGATATCCAGTGGTTGCAGTAGCCTTCGTCGGCCCGTAGATCCTCGATCTTCCACCGGCCTTCGACGTCGCGTTTCCAATTGTCAAACTTGCGGTCCTTGATCTTGAGAGCTCGTACGCTGGTCAATTTCATTATCTTCTCCGGTTCTTGGGCTAGGGGCCTGCTACCGTTTCGAGCATGGCCAATACGTTTTCGTCGGGCGTCCCGGCGTCCATGTTTATACAGCACACGCCCACCGGGCTCCCGCGGCTCGCCGCGTCGAGCAGGCGCCGGGTGTCCTCCCGGATCTCCGCCACGGAGGCCTGGAGCATGCGCACCGGGCTCAATCGCAGATTCAGAAAGGCCGCCGGAAAGGCCGCCCGGACCTGCACCACGTCCGAGCCCCACCCCACATCCAGGAAGGAGAGGGGCACCCGCCCGTAGGCGCTCGTATAGCGGTGAAGGTTGTCCCCGCAGTGGTGGATGCCGTAGGGCTGCAGCCGCTCGGCGAGATAGAGCTCATAGGGCAGCAGGAACTCCTCAAAGAGGGCGGGCGAGATCATCTGCACCGAGCAGTTGCTGTGCAGGTACAGGGCCGGGTCCACGTGGCGGACCGAGCGGTTGGTAGAAATGGCGCAGGAGCCGGTGCGGGATCGGAAGCTGCGGGCGACCAGTACGGTGGTCTGGGCCAGCACGTCCAGCAGGTGGTGGACCAGGTCCGGGTCCTGGTAGAAATCCACGAAAAGCTGCTCGCCGCGCAGCTGCAGAGCTGTGTTGAGAAGGCCATCGGTATCCACGTCGCCCAGAGCATGGCCCCACTCCGCCTCCAGGGCCTCCAGGTCGGCCAGCAACTCCCGCATCGGCCAGGTGCTTTCGAGGTCCGGCGCCTCGAGGGCCAGGACCTGTTCTCGGCTGAGGTTGGCAGGCACGGGCCAGGGGGCGGCGTCGGCGGAGAATCGGATCTCGAGGCCAAAGAGGGCCGGAATCACAAACCCGCCGGCGACGTGACGCGAGCCGATGATCGGGCGCGGCTGGGGATCGGGCTCGCCCAGGCCAAAACGCTCGTACAGGGCGAGGCGCATGGTCTGGTCGCACTCGATGCGCCTGTCCCCGTCGAGGTAGAAAGGCCGGTCAAAGGCTATCCCATAGTGGAGATACCACCAATCCGGCGCAAAAATGACCTCGACGGGGATCTGTCCCAGGGCCATCGACCTACCTGAGCTTTCGCCGTGATCCGCAGTGGGCGGCTGGAAGACGCTACCGTTCATACGTCCATGTCCCGCAGGAGCGAGCGCGCGGCCCGTTGCAGGTGGGCGTCCATGGCGGCTTTGGCCGCCTCCGCGTCACGGGCCATGAGCGCGTCCATGATGCGCTCGTGCTCGTGCTGGGCGGTCTCCAGTTCTCGTTCCGCCCGGCGGTAGCGGATGCGGGCCATCTGGGCATGGAGGTTTTCCCGCGAGTGGGACAGGAGCAGCCGCCGGTTTCCTGCCAGGGTCACGATGAGGCCGTGCAAATCCCGGTCCAGCTTTAGGTAACGGGGATAGATCGCCGTCCGGTTGGGCGCCTGGACCAGTTGCCCGAGCTCGTCGACGATATCTTGCAGGACCTGCAGCTCCTCAGCGCTGGCGCGCTCGGCCGCCAGGGAGACGGCATGGACCTCCAGCACGCGGCGGACGTCGAATGATTCCATGATATCCTGGCGATCGGGGTTGGTAACAAAGGTACCAGAGCGGGGAACAATGCGGACCAGGCCGTCGATCTCGAGCCGGACCAGGGCCTCTTTCAGTGGGGTGCGGCTGATGCCAAGCTGCTGCTCGATGGAGTGCAGATCCAGGCGTTGATCGGGCGCCAGCTCCTTGCTCACGACCCGCTCGCGGAGGATCTCGTAGGCCGAGTCGCTGATCTTGGCCGCTTGAATTCGAGGCAATTGCAAAGCAGTCACCATGGCTCTGGTCCTCAACAAGCGTAAACTGAAATCTGAAATCTCAGATTTGATTGTAGCACAGAACGGGACCGTTGTCAAGAGGCGAACAGAGATGAACTAGGGCAATCGACTGATGTATTTGACAAACTACATCAGATGTGATATACTAGGCATCAGTAGCCTGGCGGCAGGGATGGAGGTCAATAGCCTAATGGCCACACCACAGGAAGAGCTTCACGTACTACCCGCGTCCACCTTGAATCTTGATCACCTGAATGATCAGGTCTACGAACTGCTGAGAGAGCAGATCATCAACGGCAAGCTCGCTCCCGGTCAACGACTATCTCCTGTTGCGCTGGCTGAACACCTCGGCGTCAGTGTGACGCCGGTCCGGGATGCTGTGCGACGCCTAAGCGGCGACGGACTCGTAGCGATCTATGCCCGGCGAGGCACGTTTGTCTCCAAGCCTGACAAGAGGTCCATCCAGGAGATCTTTCAAGCCAGGCGTATCGTCGAATGTGCCGCCGCTGATAGGGTGCTCGAAGCATCCGATGGGCTCATCCGGCCGATGGACAGACTGTTGGGTGAAATGCAGACCCAGGACGACGCCGCGAGGTTCTCTAGCTACGATGGCGAGTTTCATATGTGCATTGTCAGTCTGCTGGAGAACCGCCGAATCAGTGCGTTCTATCAGGGGCTGCGCTGGTGTGCGCAGATCGGCCACGCTATGTCAGTCGCGGGGTATGAGCGGGCCGAACAGACCATGGCTGAGCATGCGACCATTCTGCAAGCTCTCAAACAGAAGGACGCCTCAAAAGCCAAAACAGCTATCCTGAGGCATCTGAACGAAGTAGAGGCCGACCTGCTAAGTCGCCTGCCACCTGAGGAGAAGTAGATCACGGAAGGGGCGCCGGTCCGGCGCCATCGAGATCCGCCAGGGCACCCGCGGCCCACTTCCAGCGCGGGATGGACGTCCAGGGCCAGGGGTGCAGCCCGACCGGTCAAGGGCGCCCACGACAGGCGGGGCTGCTCCGCGCAGGCAGGGGGACGGGATAGGGTATAGGGCAAACTCAGAATCGGTCCTTCGGCTGCCGCCACCCGCTTGCCTGTTTCCTGGTAGCGCAAACGCGGTCTAGGGCTTTCCGAGCAAGCTCTCGAGAGAAAGGAGGTGGCAGCAGGCAGCATACTCCTGGACGGAAACGGTGTGATCGGCAAAAGGGCGTAGGAGTGGAAGCATGCCCAATCTGGACCTTTCGATGATTACAGGAAGCCAAACCTCTGGCAGGAGTGAGGGATCACTCTTGTTTGAGTGCCTGTGCTACGTGGGGGGTGATGCGCGGACCGCAAGTGAGATGATTTGCTAGCTTTGGCGAGCTGTCGTACACCGGCCTTGTGCCGGTCCAGAACAACCATATTGTACAAGGAGAGCAAGATGGATTACTTGGCAGAGTACTATGAAAAAGTGCTTGACGATCTCAAAGAGATCCACGAGCAAGAGAGCGAGAACATCAAAAAAGCAGGCGCCTTGATCGGACAGGCATACATAGACGACCACACCCTGCACGTCATGGGAACCGGCGGACATTCCTATATGGGAGGCGAGGAGATGTTCTATCGGGCGGGCTCCTTGATGGGGATTAACGCCATTTTGGATCCCGGCCTGAGTCTGGGCAACGGGGCCAACCGTACCACCCGCATCGAACGGTTGGAGGGATATGCGCCCCGAATCCTTGAGGGCTACAATCTGCAGCCAGACGATGTGATGATCATCGTGAATGCGAATGGGATGAATGCCGTAACAATCGATACCGCCTTGTACGCCAGGGAACGGGGACTCAAGACGATCGGAATCACAGCACCCGACTGCTCCGACGGCATTCCCCCGGATCAGGCCGGCCGGCACTCTTCCAAGAAGAACCTCTATCAAGTCGTGGACATCTGTGTTGACTGCAAGACGATCCCCGGCGAGGGGCTGGTCACGATTCCGGGCTGCGAGCAAACGGTGGCGCCGTCGTCAACGATAACCATTGCCTTCATTGAGCACAGCATCGTGGTTGCAGCCGTCGAGTACATGGTTGAGCATGGATTCGTGCCGCCGGTTTTCAAGAGCGGCAACGTCCCGGGGGGTGATACTGCGAACATGGATCTCTACGAAAAGTACGCGCCACGGTGTCACCACATCTAGTACACTGGAACCCAAGTTCTGCTATGATGTCATTGCGGGCAGCGCCAGCAGAGCCTGTCCTGAGGGCAAGCGAAGGGAAGCAATTTCCTTCTGTGCTGAACAGGTGGCTTCTTATGGGCAAGTGAAGATTGCACCGCTCCGCCCGCAATGACAGGATGTACCTTCCTGGAAGGTAAGTAGTAGTTCTCCCCACACGCGTGGGGCGGACCTGTCTGCCCCTTTCTTGTGCCTCGCTGCAGTT
>CBDUWJ010000088.1:0-8334 GCA_965370895.1 uncultured Anaerolineae bacterium
TCCCGCCTTCTGACCCGATCTAGCCACAAGTTGTCATTTCATCCATCCTGTGTTATATTGTCAATCACTCTCGGTGAGCAACGGAGGCGCATTCGCATTGAGTTACGATTTTGATTTCGGTCTGTTCAACATGGATGATCTCCTGGATGAGGGGGACGATGGTGGCGCAAAGGACTATCCCCTCTTGCCCTTGCGGGATACTGTCGTCTTTCCTCAGATGATGGCCCCTCTGGCTGTCGGGCGCGACCGGTCGATCAAGGCGATAGAAGCGGCGCTGGGCAGCGATAGCCACATTGTGGTGGTCGCTCAGCGAGATCCTGAGGTTCAGCAGCCAGGATTGGATGACCTGCATGCCATCGGCGTGGAGGTGGTGGTGGGACGCATTCTGCGCATGCCGGATGGCAGTACCAATATCCTGGGCCAGGGCCGCCGGCGGGTTCAAGTCCTGGGATTGAGCCAGACCCAACCGTACATCCGGGTCCAGGTTCAGCCTCTCCGGGAATCCTCGTCTGGCGATACTGGCGCGCCTCAGGTGGGCAGTGAGGCTTTGATGCGGGCTGTGCTATCGCTGTTTGAGAAGGTGGTACAATTGTCCCGTACCTTGCCCGACGACGCCTATGTTGCGGCCATGAATCAGTCCAAACCTGGGCAGTTGGCGGACCTGATCGCTTCTCTCCTCGACCTGGAATTCAACAAGCGGCAGGAAGTGCTGGAGATCCTCGACCCCACCACCCGGCTGCAGCGGCTCAGCGTGCTCTTGGCCAATGAGCTGGATGTGCTGGAACTGGAATACAGCATTCACGACAAGGTTCAGCAAGAGGTGGACCGCTCGCAGCGCGAGTTCTTCCTACGCGAGCAGATGCGCGCCATACAGACGGAACTGGGTGAGATTGATGTCCAGATGGCCGAGGTTCAGGAACTGGAGGAAAAGATCGCTGTTGCAGATCTGCCCGAAACAGTCCAGGCGAGGGCGCATAAGGAACTGGCCCGCCTGAAGGCAATGCCGCCCAACGCACCGGAAGTGGGCATCATCCGGACCTACCTGGATTGGCTGCTCGACTTGCCGTGGGCCGAAGCCACGGAAGACAATCTGGACATTGCCAACGTGGCCATAGCCCTTGATGCCAACCACTATGGGTTGCCCAAGGCCAAAGAGCGCATCCTGGAATACCTCGCGGTGCGCAAGCTGTCGATTGGCAAGCCCTCCACGCGCAGCCCCATCCTCTGTTTTGTCGGACCGCCCGGCACGGGAAAGACGTCGCTGGGCCGCTCCATCGCCCAGGCGTTGGGCCGCAAGTTTGTGCGAGTATCGCTGGGCGGCATCCATGACGAAGCCGAGATACGAGGCCATCGTCGTACCTACATCGGTGCCCTGCCAGGGCGGATCATCCAGACGATGCGCACCGCCGGCACGGTCAACCCCCTCTTTATGCTGGATGAAATTGATAAAGTAGGCGCGGACTTTCGGGGGGATCCATCGGCGGCATTGTTGGAGGTGCTAGACCCGGAACAGAACCACGCCTTTTCCGACCACTACCTGGACGTGCCATACGACCTCACCAAGGTGATGTTCATCACGACGGCCAACATCTTGCATCCTATCCCACCAGCATTGTGCGACCGGATGGAGGTGATCGAGTTCCCGGGCTATATCGAGGAGGAGAAGCTGGCGATTTCGCGGCAGTTCCTGATACCGCGGCAACTGGCTGAAAATGGGCTGGATAGGCCGGAGCGGACACTGAGCTTCTCTGAGAAGGCGCTACGGGGGATGATTCGCAATTATACCTACGAGGCAGGGGTGCGCAATCTGGAGCGTGAGATTGCCAATGCCTGTCGCAAGGTGGCCCGCCGCGTGGCCGAGGGAAAGCCGACGCCACGCCACGTTACGGTGCAGTCGTTGATCAAGTATCTGGGGCCGCCTCGCTTCTTGCGGGATGAGGAGGAGCGGACCGACGAGATTGGCCTGGCGTTGGGCATCGCCTGGACGGAGGCTGGTGGCGACCTACTGCCGGTGGAGGTGTCGCTTATGGAGGGCAAGGGGGCGCTGATGCTCACTGGCCAGTTGGGCGAGGTCATGCAAGAGTCGGCCCAGGCAGCTCTTTCCTACACCCGCTCGCACGCCCGCGAGTTGAGCATTTCGGGTGTGGACTTTGACAAGCTGGACATCCACATCCATGTGCCCGAGGGAGCCATCCCGAAAGACGGCCCATCAGCAGGGATCACCATGGCCACGGCGTTGGTCTCGGCGTTAGTCGAGCGGCCTGTCCACTGCGACGTCGCGATGACTGGCGAGATCACGCTGCGAGGCCGGGTGTTGCCCATAGGTGGGTTGAAGGAGAAGGTGCTGGCTGCCCATCGGGCCGGACTCAAGACCGTGCTCCTGCCCAGCCAGAACAAAGTGGACATGATGGAAATCCCCAAACGCGTTCAGCGCGACCTGAAATTCGTATTTGTGGACAGGATGGAGGATGTGCTTCCGGTAGCATTGTTACCCGAGGTAGATCCTGAGCGCGTCCTGGAAGGACGCGGACCGGAGGTCCGATCTCGAAGGGCTTCTTCGCGGCCAAACTGAACAACGGGGGACGACTGTGGAGCTTGTCATACTGGTCGCTATTTGGTTCCTCTTCCTGGTCCTGACCTTTCGTTTCCCTGGCGCGCCCCGGATCAGTAGATTGCTATTGTTCCTCATGTGGCTGGGGGTGTCGGCTGTCCTGGCCTATACGTTTGCTATCGAGGTCCTGGACTGGAATCCCAACACGGCGAAGGTGAGCATTGCCAACCACCTGACAGACGACAAGATGATAGACCTGCAGCAGATTGCGCCTGGGGTCTATGACCTGGACTACATTCACCGCGTTGACACCGACTGGGCGCCCGAGGGTGAGAACGAAAAGGACGAGCTCGCTGCGCAGGAGTGGCTAGTCTTTTACCAGTACGACGTGGTCGGCGCCAGTTCTGAGAACCCCAAGGGGCCCTTTGGCGCGGCCATCTATGATCCCTCTCGTTGCCGCCCGCCCGCAATTGACAGCTATGAGCTGGTGCCACGCAGCTACGACTATCTGGGCCAGAATTGGGCCAGCATCCATTCCGTAGACAACATAATCCCTTACCAAGACCCGCTATCGCACGGCCTCGATCGACCTGAGGTGCTCATCTCCGGCCTGACCCGAGGACTGATGACGGATCTCAACATCTTTCGCAAGGCAGGGATCGATCCCTCGTGCCTGGAGCGCCAGGAGTGGCAGAGGCTCAATCCCGATCAGTGTTTTGCGGAGCCGTACCAGGTGCACTATGAAAACATCGGGTCGTTCCGCGGCAATCACCGGGTGCGGATCAAGGGGAGTACCGTCACTGTCTGGGATCGAGGTCCTTTCGAGCGGAGCCAGCTTACGATCGAGAAGCAATACCGTCCCAATAAAAACAATGGGACGTACTGGACGGACGAGACCTTCAACACCGACCGGCCGGTCCTCATGGACCCGGTGGAGGAGAGTGTGACCTTTGGGCAGGGCCAACCTGATGACATCCCTGAGGTCTACTACCCGGAGAAGGCTGTTCTGGCCTTCTACTTGAACCTGGGCAAAGATGCGAAGAACCTAGAAAGGGCCAGGAGCTACTTGAGCCCTTCCGCCCAGCAGATCTACGACATCAAGAGGGATCCGTTCGGTCTGTCAACAGATCCGGCGAACCCGGCAAGGGCACGGCAGAAGCTAGCCCGAGTGTTGGTCTATGAGATTCGCTATCAGCCAGACATCCGGGCCGAGCAGTTGCACGAGGATCAGGACGTGACCGTCACTGTGCTGGGCGTGAACGAGAAAGGTCAGTACGACAAGGGCTTTGTCTGTCAGGTGACCTGGACGGTGGTTGCCGTGGAGAACCCTCAGGCACTACCGTATGGCTGCGAGTGGGGCCTGGAGTCTTTCTGGACAACCTGCCCACCGGGCGAAAAATGATCACCTGGGCCCGCTAGCGTTTGGCTTCCCAGACAGGGACGCGGCAAATCGACAATGGTCACTCAGGCTCTCAACCTCGCGAACCAGGACGGGCAAGTAGCGTTCAAGGCTGAGGCGACCACGCCGGCAAGACTGGCCGCGACCCTGGTCGCCTTTGCCAACGCTGGCGGTGGAACCCTCGTTGTGGGCGTGGATCCCCGCAGCGGCCGGCCCCAGGGCCTGAGCGACCCCGACGCCGCCCTGGATCGCGCCCTGAAGGCTGCTCTGTCCACGGAACCTCCCCTCATCATCCCTCTGCCCCAGGTTGCCAAGGCAGACGGTAAGGATGTGCTGGTCGTTTCGGTGCCCCCGGGCCTGCCCCACGTCTATAGCCACAAGGGCAAGTACCTGATCCGCGACGGCGCGCGGAACCGCCCTCTGAACCCGCGACAGCTCCGCATGCTGATGATGGAGCGAGGTGCCATCAGTTTTGAGGCACTGGTTCCCGACGGTGCCGGCTTGGAAGACGTCGATTGGGAAAAAGCCGCACAGTACTTGTCCAGGCCGGGGGAGCTACCTGCCATCGGTCGCGAACAGGCTCTTCTGCAGCGGGGCTGCCTGACCCAGGTTGATCCGAGCGCGAAACGCCAACGTGAACTGCGCCCCACCTACGCTGGTTTGCTGCTCTTTGGCCGTGAGCCGCAACGCTGGCTGCGATCTAGCGAGATTCTGGTGGTCCGCTACGCAGGCACGATCATGAACGACAGGTTTATCAAAGAGGAGATCCGTGGCACGTTGCCTGAGCAGATCCACCGTGCTGAGGCGTTTGTGGTGAGCAATATGCGGCGGGGGGTGAGGCTCCTGGGACTGGACCGTGTCGAGGAGACCGAGTATCCGGTCGAAGCGGTGCGCGAAGCCATCGTCAACGCCGTCGCCCACCGCGATTACCAGATCCGGGGCGATGAAATCCGCGTCTTGCTCTATGCCGATCGTATCGAGATCTACAGCCCGGGTCGTCTGCCAGGCCACGTCACCGTTGAGAATCTGGTACACGAGCGATTCAGTCGAAACGAAAGCATCGTCCAGGTGCTGTCGCATATGGGCTTCATCGAGCGACTGGGCTATGGCATCGACCGCATGATTCGGCTCATGGCCCAGGTTGGGTTGCCCCCTCCGCGCTTTGAGGAGACGGTTGCCGGTTTCCAGGTGACCCTTGTGAGCCACGGCTCGGCGCTACTCAGCGACGATACCGACGCAGGCCGTTGGCAGCACCTGGTTTTGAACGAGCGGCAGGAAAAGGCGCTGGCCTACCTGGCCCAAGAGGGACGAATTACCAACCGAGAGTACCAGGAATTGTGCCCTGATGTCAGCGCCGAGACGATCCGGCGTGACCTGGCAGCGCTGGTGCGAAAGGACCTGCTCCTCAAGATCGGCGAGAAGCGGGCGACCTACTACATCTTCAAGTAGCGTCAATATCCCACAAATATCCCACGAAAATCCCACATAATCACGACACTATCCCACATGACCCCGCAAAATCCAACGAACACCGGTGCCCCTTCCCTGAAGAGATTTCCCCTTTTCCCTTTTCTGGGGTAGAATGTCCAGCAGGCTCCTATCGAGTCTTGTCACTGATGCACGTAGGAAACTCTGCCTTTCGCAGCAGAGCTCAGCGGGGAGGAACACATGCGACCAAGTCACACCTTCCGGGTTATCCCTTCGTTGCCAGCCAGACTGGAGAAGTTGCGGGCTCTGGCCCTGAACCTGTGGTGGAGTTGGAACCACGAAGCCATCGAGCTTTTTCGCCGGCTAGACCGGGACCTGTGGGAAAGCACTGGACACAACCCAGTTCTGATGCTGGGGACCGTTCGCCAGGAGCGTCTGGAGCAGGTCGCTGAAGACGACGGTTTCGTGGCCCACTGTGAGCGCGTGTGCCGGGAGTTTGACCGCTACCTGAGACACCGGAGTACCTGGTATCGCAAGAACTACGGTGGGGACGAGAGTGCGGGCCTTGCGCCTGGCTCAGGACACCGCATCGCTTATTTTTCGGCAGAGTTCGGCCTGACTGAGAGCCTGGGCATCTACGCTGGCGGTCTGGGCATCCTTTCTGGCGACCATCTCAAGTCGGCCAGCGACCTCGGCCTGCCCCTCGTCGGAGTAGGCCTGCTATACCAGGAGGGCTACTTCCGACAGTATCTGAACCCTGACGGATGGCAGCAGGAGCTTTACCCTGAGAATGACTTTTACAACCTGCCGGTGGCGCTGGAGCGTGAACTGAGCGGTGATCCGCTGACTGTGGAGGTGGAGTATCCCGGGCGCACGGTGAAAGCCCAGGTGTGGCGTGCGGATGTGGGCCGGGTCCCCCTCTACCTGCTCGACACCAACGTCCAGGGCAATCGACCCGAGGATCGCGACATCACTGACCAGCTATACGGCGGTGACGATGACCTGCGCATCCGCCAGGAGATCATGCTGGGCATTGGCGGCATCCGTGCCCTGGAGGCCCTGGGTTTGCGGCCCACTGTCTGCCACATGAACGAGGGCCACTCAGCCTTCCTGGCCCTGGAGCGCATCCGCCTGTTGATGGAGGAACACTCTCTCTCCTTTGCCGAGGCCCGCGAAGCGGCCACGGGCGGGCACGTGTTCACCACCCACACGCCAGTACAGGCCGGCATTGACTGGTTCCATCCCGACCTGGTGGAGCGCTATTTCAGTCATTACTACCCCCGACTTGGTCTCTCGCGCCAGGAGTTCCTGGCGTTGGGGCGGATGAACCCGGACGACAACAACGGGTATCTCTGCATGGCGATCCTGGCCATGCGCCTGGCGAACAAGATCAACGGCGTGAGCCAGCTCCACGCCAAGGTGTCGCGACAGATGTGGCAGGAGGTGTGGCCCCAGGTCCCGGTGGATGAAGTGCCGATTTTTGGCATCACCAATGGCATCCACCCGCGTTCGTGGATCTCCCATGATATGGCTGACCTGTATGATCGCTACCTGGGTCCGCGCTGGATCGAGCGTCCCGCCGACCAGTCCGTCTGGGAACGGGTGACCCGCATCCCGGACGAAGAACTGTGGCGTACTCACGAACGCCGTCGCGAACGGCTGGTGGCCTTTAGCCGGCGGCGCCTGCGCGCCCAGCTCGAGCAGCGGGGAAGCAGGCCCTCAGAGATCCGCCTTGCGGAAGAAGTGCTCGACCCGGAGGCACTGACCATCGGTTTCGCCCGGCGATTCGCCACCTACAAGCGGAGTACCTTGCTATTCCACGATGTGGAACGACTGGCCCGCATTATCGGCGACAGGAGTCGCCCGGTGCAGATCATCTATGCCGGCAAGGCCCATCCCAGGGACAACCCAGGCAAGGATCTGATCCGGCAGATCATCCACCACGCCCGCCGCCCAGAGTTCCGCAACCGGATCGTGTTCATCGAGGATTATGATATGGTCGTAGCCCGCTACCTCGTACAGGGTGTGGACGTGTGGCTCAATTCCCCCCGCCGCCCCCACGAGGCCAGCGGCACCAGTGGCATGAAAGCTACGCCGAATGGAGCCCTCAACCTGAGCATCCTCGACGGCTGGTGGGAGGAGGGATACACGCCCGAAACTGGGTGGGCCATCGGCCACGGTGAGGAATACGATGAAGACCAGTTTGATTATCAGGATCAGGTCGAGGCCAACGCCATCTACGATCTGCTGGAAAAGGGCATCGTCCCCCTCTTTTACGAACGCGGACGTGATGGGCTGCCCAGGGGTTGGATCGCCAAGATGAAGGCTGCGGTGCGCGACCACGCAGGCGTTTTCAACACCAATCGCATGGTCCGCCAGTACTTTGAATGGTGCTACCTGCCCTCAGCGGAGCGAAGCGAGCGGCTGATGGCCGAGGGTCTGGCCAGGGCCAAAGCCCTGGCCACCTGGAAAGCACAAGTCCGCCGGCAGTGGGACCGGCTCCGCATCGAACGCGTCTGGGTGGACGGGCCCGATGTTCGGGAACTCGATGTGGGCGACCAACTGCATGTGCAGGCCCAGGTCCACCTGGGATCACTCAAGCCCACCGATGTGGAAGTGGAACTGTACCACGGCCGCCTGAATGCCGAGGGCCTAATCATCGGAGGCGAGGCCATCCCCATGCTTATCGCCCAATCCAAAGGCAAGGGCAAGTACGTGTTTGCCGGCGCAATCCCCTGCCGGACCAGTGGTCGACACGGCTATGCCCTGCGCATCCTTCCCCATCACGAAGACTTGGGCAACCCCCTTGAGATGGGGCTGGTGCTCTGGGGTGGATAGGGGCAGCCGACCCGGGGGCCGGTGCTAGTCGGCGACTTCTACGATCTCGGCCTGCCCGGTGGAGGTGTCGTATAGGGAGTGGGTCGAAAGGCCAAAGCGTCCCATCACCTGACCCGCG
>CBDUWJ010000089.1:0-8333 GCA_965370895.1 uncultured Anaerolineae bacterium
AAGCGCGTGGAGGCGCGGTTGTAAGCGCGTGGAGGCGCGGCTCATCAGTACGGAGAGCAGTACGTCGCATTCCGACGATACGCGAGCCCCCAGGGTTCGCATGCACCCTGCGGGTGAGGGTGGGTGTTCGTGGTGACGATCAGGGGATCCGGTCCGACTCGGGTGTGGCTTGCCCCCTGCCTGACCTGGGAGCCATTTGGCAGCGCGGCGAGTACCTGCCCATGGTACCAGGGGTGATCGGAGTAACAGGCAAGGATGGGTCCCCTGCCCTACACTCCAGCCGGATCCGGCGGCCCACACACTCGGATGGACCACGTCATTCGTAGGGAGCGCCTCGCCGAGCCACGACACGCCACCAGACCGATTGCCTTTGTAATCCCAACCAAAACACTGAGACAAGCATTTCATCAAGCCGGCCGACCGACCAGGCGACAGGCGTGAAGCTGTTTGTCGTGTCTCGCGGATTGCGGTATAATACGCCCCGCACCGGGCTGACCAGATCCGAATAGCCACCAGACACGAGAGGGAAACACAACATGCAAATCACAACTGAACGGCTGGAAGACTGCCAGGTCAACGTCATCGTCGAATTGGACGCTGCCGAGATCGACAAGAAACTGCGCCAGACCGCCCGCACCATGTCGCGCCAGTACACCGTGCCGGGCTACCGGCGGGGCAAAGCGCCTCTCGCCGCTGTGATCCGCGCCTTTGGCCGGGAGATGGTCCAGCAGCAAGCGTTCGAAGACTTTGGGCAGGAGCTATACGAACAAGCTCTCGAAGAGGTCGAGTACGAACGGTTCGAGGCCGGAGAGTTACAGGACGTGGAATGGGATCCATTCCGCATGACCATCCTGCTGCCCATCGAGCCAGAGCTAGACCTGGGCGAGTACCGTTCCGTGCGAGCGGCCTACCAGGTGGAGGCGGTCACCGACGAGCGGATCGGAGAATACCTGGCGGAGCTCCAGCAGGAGAACACCCAATGGGTGCCCGTGGAGCGGCCCGCTGCCCTGGGTGATCAGATCGTAGTGGACCTGGAGGGCAAAGCCGGCGATGAGCTGATCATGAGCAACGAGGACTATGAGATGCTCCTGGAGGAAGAGGCCACCTATCCATTGCCGGGCTTCCACGAGGAGATCGTCGGCATGTCCCCCGGCGAAGAAAAGACCTTTGTGCTGGTGGTTCCAGAGGATGACGACGCTGTAGACGCCGCTGGACAGGAAGCGACGGTTACCGCGCGCTTGCACACGGTCAAGGAGCAGGAGATTCCGCCCCTGGACGATGAGCTGGCGATGACGGTCGGAGACTATGATACACTGGATGATCTCAATGCCGGGGTGCGGGTTCAACTGGAAACAGAGGCCCTGCAGAAGGCCGAGTCCGAGTATCTCGATCAGGCTTTGGACGCCTTTATCGATGCAGCGGTCAAGATCGAGTACCCGCCTCAGGCCATTGGGCGGGAGGTGGAGTTGGCTCTGAACCAGATGGAGGGCAACCTGGCCTCCTCAGGCATCCAACTGGATACGTACCTGGGGATGATCGGGAAAACCCGCGACATGTACAAAGAGGAGCTTCGTCCGGCGGCTGAGGCGCGCCTGAAAAAGCGCCTCGTACTGGACGAAATCGCCCGACAGGAAGACCTGCAGGTCGATCCGGAAGAGGTAGATGCTGAGATCCAACGCATCAGCGAGACGCTGGGCTCCCAGGCCGATGAAATGCTACAAACGCTACAGAGTGCCGGGGGACACCTGATGGTGGCAGATGATCTGAAGACGGGCAAAGCCCAGCAGCGAGCCGTCGAGATTGCCAAAGGTGAGGCTGAGGCTAGGGTCGAGCTTGAGTCTGAGGTTGAGGTCGAGGAGGAGGCTGAGGTTGAGGCGGAAGCGGAAGCTGAGGCTGAGGCTGAGGTAAAGGTCGAGGAGGAAACCGAGGCCGAGGTTGAGGTCGAGACGGAGGCTGTGGTTGAGGTCGAGGCGGATGCTGCGGCCGAGGTTGAGGCCGAGACGGAGGCTATGGTTCAGGTCGAGACGGAGGCTGAAGGCAAGGAAGCTGTTCCCGAGACTACGGTCGAAGGTGAAGGGTAGGAAACCGTCAGGGAACCCAAGAGCAGTGCGACGGACTGAGGCACGCGTGACGGGGGGGAGGCATCTTACAGATATCCACCTGGCACAGGCATAGAATGGGGGTCTGGAGGCTGAGCGTGCACACTGGCCCGAGCTATGCCCAAGGCCCCGCCAGCCCCCTCAGATCGAGATCCAGGAGGTAACGCGATGCAGAGCAGTTTGATCCCGATGGTGATAGAGACAACCGGACGCGGAGAACGTGCCTACGACATTTTCTCGCTCTTGCTCAAGGAGCGGATCGTCTTTCTCGGCACGCCCATCAGCGACCAGGTGGCTAACCTGATCGTAGCTCAGTTGCTCTTTCTCGACCGGGAGAATCCCGACAAGGAAATTCAGTTGTACATCAACTCGCCCGGCGGGGAGATCTATCCCGGGCTGGCAATCTATGACACGATGCAGATGCTGCGCGCACCGATCTCGACCATTGCCGTAGGCTGGACCGCCAGCCTGGGCACGGTGCTGCTGGCAGCGGGCCGACAGGGGCGGCGCTTTGCCCTCCCCCACGCCACCATCCACATGCACCCGGCTGGCGGCGGCGCGCGGGGCTATGCACCCGATGTCGAGATCCAGTACAAAGAGCTGAAGCGGATGCAGGACCTGCTGCACGACATCATGTCCAGGCACACGGGCCAGGATGTGGCAAAGATCGCCGACGATTTCGATCGGGATTACTTTATGAGTCCGCCTCAGGCAGTGGAATACGGCATCATAGACGAGGTACTCAGCGTGGAAGAGGAGGCCGCGGGAGCGGACGAAGAGACAGTCGTAGGAACGGATGAAGAAGAAACGAGCGAAGAGGCCGATGCCAGTGAGGCGGAAGCGTAGGAGATCGACCCATGGAGCCACAGCAGGGACCCGACGTACAGGTCTGCTCTTTTTGTAATAGGAACAGCGAGGAGTTGGACCGGCTCATCTCGGGTCCTGAGGACGTCTACATCTGCGACGAGTGCGTAGCACTCTGCGTGGAGATCCTGGAGGAAGAGAAGCAGCAGGAGGAAAAGGAGCGTGCCGTCGGCGGCATCTCGGACCTGCCCGCCCCGCGGGAGATCTACCAACGGCTGGAGGAGTATGTCATCGGGCAGGAACGCGCCAAGAAGGTCCTGTCAGTGGCCGTCTACAACCACTACAAGCGGATCAGCGCCGGCTCTGCCGTGGACGATGTGGAACTGCAAAAGAGCAACATCCTGCTCGTCGGTCCCACGGGCTGTGGCAAGACGCTTCTGGCCCAAACGCTGGCCCGCATCCTCGACGTGCCCTTTTCCATCGCCGACGCCACGGCCCTCACGGAGGCTGGTTACGTGGGCGAAGACGTAGAGACGATCCTCCTGGGTCTGCTGCAGGCAGCCGATTACGATGTCGAGCGGGCGGCCAAAGGCATCATCTACATCGACGAGATCGACAAGACGGGACGCAAATCGGGCGACAATCCCAGCATCACCCGCGACGTGTCAGGCGAAGGGGTACAGCAGGCACTGCTCAAGATCGTCGAAGGGGCCGAGGTCAATGTACCACCCCACGGCGGGCGCAAGCACCCCCAGCAGGAATTCATCCAGATCAACACCACGGATGTCCTCTTTATCTGTGGCGGCACCTTTGAGGGGCTGGACCAGATCGTCGCTGAGCGGATCGGGGCCAAGGGGAAAGTGGGTTTTGCTGCTGGTCGCGAGGGACGGCAGCGGCAAGAGATGACGCCTGCCGATTTACTGCGCGAGATCACACCCGACGACCTGATGACCTACGGGCTCATCCCCGAACTGGTGGGACGCTTGCCCGTGGCGGTCAGCGTCGACCCACTGGACCAGGCTTCCATGGTCTGCATCCTGACCGAGCCCAAGAACGCCCTGGTCAAGCAGTTCAAGTGTATGTTGGACCTAGACGGCGTGGAACTGGTCTTTACTGAGGACGCACTGGAGGCTGCCGCCGAGGCAGCGATCGGGCGCAAGACGGGCGCGCGCGGCCTGCGGACCATCCTCGAAGAGACGCTGCTGGACGTGATGTACGAGATTCCCTCCCGCTCCGACGTGGTCAAGTGTGTGGTGAACGCCGACACCATCCGCCGCAAGGTGCGCCCCCTGCTGCTGACTCAGTCGGACCGGCCAGTACCGTGGGAGGAAGAGGAGCTTCAGGAAACGGCTTGAGCAGAAGAATAGCTCAGTCTCGTCCCCACAGATCATCGAGGCCCGCCTGCCATGTGGCAAGCGGGCCTTTTCCATCACTCCGTTTTGACTAAACCTTGCCGGCACGGGAGCTGCTGTTTCTCGCTCTCGGTCGGGGCGCTCCGCTTATCCCTTTCTCGCACTGATGCAGAGGAAAACCGGATGTTTGCACAACTCCGCGTATTGCTGTGGATAGACTTGCATGCACGCCTCGGTCGGTCTTGGTTCAACGATCTGCTCTATCAGGAAGCCGGTTTGCCATAGAGTTGAGGCAATCGCTCCCAGCGGTCGCCGGTAGGCCGGTATCTTGAGCCCGAAAACCAACCAGTCTTCTTCCACCTGTTGGATCGAGAAGTATGAATCCTCGATGTCAGCTTCTACCTTCAAATCAAGAAAGAAGGGGTGGTGGATGGAAAAGACCAAACGGCCGGCTTTGACCAATACTCGGTTGAATTCGGCAAAAAGCCTGTCCCAGTCCCTGATATAGTCCAGTACCAAAGCACACAAAACCGAATCAAATGAACCGGCTTCGCTGAAATCCAGCGGCTTGTTCAGATCTGCCTGCCGCACGCTGGCGGAGCCGCCTAACCTCCGCCGGGCAAGCTGTACCATCTTGGGGCTAGAATCAAGGGCCAATACCCTGGCACCCTGTGTGACCAACCATTCAGCATAGTGGCCGGGCCCGCACCCTGCGTCTAGAACCACCTGACCTTTGACATTACCCAACAGGGACTGCATGGCTGGACGCTCGTAGTAGTCATTGTAAACGCTGTCGAGTGCCTGGGACACATGGCGCTCGCCGATGATTTCATACGAGTCCACGACCCGCTGAGCGATATCCTCGTGTGCCACCTTTCGCTCCTTGTCAACCTTACTCCGGTCCTCTTGGGACCGCACTGTATCAGCAGTAGCTCATGTACATCTACGCCCGGTACGCCGAGCCGGGGCAAGGGCCTAGAAACCGGATTTCGGCCGGGCATTCCGCTGCGGGGCGCCTCTTCTTCGTGTCTCATGTTGCCGGCTTGGCAACCACGCGTTGAGGCGCAGGCCGCGTGCTACTGTCTGTCGCATGAGGACTGCGGCCCAACGTCTGGTTGAGGTAGATGCCCCGAAACAAGTATGGGCAGATACCACGATCACGGATCGATATAGTTCTCCCAACCCGAGAAGACTTCACCGGGTGCGACGACAACCACCATAAACCAGATGTCCAGCGGATACCATTCGTAGGGGTCCTCACCATTCCAATTCCAGTCCTGAAAGTCGCTTACCGGCAGCCCATCCTTGTTCTTGATGGCAAAACCATTCTTGTCCCTTGGGCGTTCCCAGTCGATGGGATTGCGATCCTTCATCCACATGTCTTGCACGCCCACGGACCAGGACTTCCACTCGCCAGGCTCTCCCAAGATCCTTTGCAGCGGTCCACAGTTTTCCAACTCGTTGTCATCCTGCCAGAAGCAGAATTGCAGCTTCATGAGCTGGGGCACCGGTTGGCTACGGATCTCGGCACGGTAGTAGAGTGTGCCCTCGGCAAAATGCGGAGGCTGGGTCCAATCACCGTTGGCTGATGCCATTGGCGGCTTGTCCTTGGGAAACCCGTGATGCCGTTGCTCGACCGGCTGGTTCCAATCAAAGACCAGCAACTCGTTCGGATCGGCCGGCCTGACCCTAACCCTGGCTTGGTCGCTGGTGCTGCCGACACTATTTCGGGCAGTCAAGGTGTAATTCGTGGTCTCGGTGGGCGAGACTGTAACACTGGTTTGCCCTGTGACGTCGCCAACGCCGGGCTCAAGGACCAAACTATCGACTGTGTTGGAAATAGTCCAACTCAAGGTGGCGGTCTCACCCGGATGGATTGTGCCTGGAGTGGCATTGAATTCGATTATGACCGGTGGTTGCCTGACCGTGACTCCGACTTGGGCGCTATCGCTGCCGGCGCCGTTCATGGCGGTCAGGGTATAGACGATCGTATGGGTGGGCGAGACAACAGCGCTGGTTTGCCCGGTGACATCGCCAACGCCTGGATCCAGGTTCAGGCTGTCAACCGCGTTGGTCACACTCCAGCTCAGGGTCGTGCTCTCACCCAGGTTGATGGCATCTGGAGTGGCCTCAAACTCGGCGATCACTGGCGGCTGTACGACCGTGACCGTGACCTTCGCGCTCGCGATGCCGACAGGATTGTGAGCGGTGAGGGTATAGGTCGTGGTCTCCGTGGGTGAGATAACGACCATAGTCTGGCCGGTGACCTCACCAATGTCAGGCTCCAGGAATAGACTGCCAACCGGGTTGGCGATATCCCAGCTCAGAGCTGCACTCTCGCCCAGGTTGATCGTGTCTGGGGCCGCAGCGAACTCGGTGATCACCGGAGGTTGCCTGACAGTCACCATGACCTGGTCCCTGCTACTGCCCGAGCCGTTGGTGGCGGTAAGGGTATACGTCACCGTGTCCGTGGGCGAGACCGTGACGCTAGTCTTCCCCGTAACGTCGCCAATACCGGGCTCAATGACCAGGCTATCGATTGTATGGAGAACAAACCAGGTCAGGATCACATCCTTACCCAGGTTGATGACATCTGGATCGGCCTCGAAGCTAGTAATGACTGGCGGCGCTCTGAGTGTGACCCCAACTTGGGCCGTGTCGCTGCCGGCACTGTTGTAGGCGGTGAGGATATAGGTGGTCGTATGGGTGGGCGAGACAACAATGCTGGTTTGTGCAGTGACATCACCGATGCCAGGCTCAAGGATCAGCCTCTGGAATCTGTTGGTGACACTCCAGCTCAGGGTTGCGCCCTCACCAAGGTTAATCGTGTCTGGAGTGGCATCGAAGCTAGTGATGACCGGCGGACTGGAAGCTGGTGCTCGTGCGGTAAGGGGCAGGAAGATGGAATATCGCTCGCTGAGGCCGGCGCCTGCCGGGGATGGCAGGTTGTCTGAGAAATGATCTGCGTCCAGGCCAGCCAGGAGAGCCCCTCGTTGGTCCGCCCTGGCCAACGGAATGCCGAGACCTGCCAGGACGCTGACGAGCAGCAGCAGACCGGGCAGGATCAGTGATCGCGTCCACCCTCTGGTTGCCTGGCTGGTACTGACCGGGTCCCAAGGGGTCGATGCCTTTTGGCCAGAGATATTGGCCACCACAGATTCACCATGATCGGTCTTCATGACTATGCCTCCTTCGCAAAACATGTGAGCCCGGCAGACCCCAAGAGGGTCGTGAGGGCACCGCGCCAACTCCAGGATGGCGCCAGGCAAAGCTGGCCTACCCCGCCCTCCGCCTGGCAGGCAATCGGAGATTGAGCCAGCGCACGGGCTGACCGGGTCCGAACCATGACGCGATCCAGGCGAGCAAAACTGGATCCACTCAGATGCCCAATCAGGATCTTTCGACCCCCTCGCGCCGGTTCCAATCTACCGGGATCGGGTCGCCCAACACCGGTAGAGGCTTGAGCACGTTCACGTCCAGCCAGGCGCGAAGAAGCGCAAACACCTCACGCAAGCTGAACCAAGAGGCGCGGATGTAGCGGTGCCGGTCGGCTACAGCACCTTCCACCTCCAGTCCGAGGCGTTCGCAGGTGAACAAAGCACGGGGCAGGTGAAATGCCTGGGTGACCAGCACGGCCCGCTCCACGCCAAAGATAGCTGCCGCCCGGTAGCAACTGTCGTACGTGCGCCGCCCGGCATAGTCCAGCACCAGATCGCCGCGAGGCACGCCCCGGGCCACGGCATACCCGGCCATCACCTCCGGTTCGTTGTAATCCACGAAACGGTTGTCGCCGGTCAGCAACAGCTTGTTGACCTTGCCCGCGCCGTAGAGATCAATGGCCGTATCCATGCGATCCGCCAGGGCATCGCTCAGGCGGCCGCTGGGCCAGTAGCCAGCGCCAAAGACGATGGCCACCGGCATCGCCGGCGTCTCTGCAATCTGGGCATGGATCTGCGCTGCATACCGCCGGGCGACCCACTCCCTCAGCGCCAGCACACTCAGTGCGGCGATAGCTAGCAGGAAAACGAACAGGCCAAGGCATCCCTTTCTCACAGACCCGTCCGCAGAGTGTGCTGAC
>CBDUWJ010000090.1:0-8329 GCA_965370895.1 uncultured Anaerolineae bacterium
AGCAGCACCACCTGGTCATAGCCACTATAGAACTCAGCGAGACGTCCAAACCCGGCGCCGATGTCCAGAAGGCGGCGGCCCGTGGGTGGCAATAGGCGGCACAGGGCAATCCGCTCGGCCCTGTCCTCATAGTCACGGCCCTGGCCCTCCCAAAAGTCGGTGCGATAGCTGCTACCCTCATAGTCACACACGCGGGGATCGTGGTCCATGCCCCGGATAGTAACATAGTTTGGGGCCGCCGTCAATCTGCAGTTGGCAGCCGTCTGTCAGCCCCGCGAGACAGGCGCAACTCCCACGGCGCACCGGCAATCTTTGGCTGCCCCGCGCGGCGATTTGTGGTTGGAGGCCAAGTGGGCTATAATCCGGCCTACCAGAGGGAGTGGGGTATCAGGGCACCTGGACACAGCGTTGAAGATAGCCCGTGTCGCAGGTTGGTAGATGCCGGCAGGAAGGTCTTTTCATGAACATCCTTGTAACGGGGGCAGCAGGATTTATCGGTTCCCACGTAGCGGAGCGCCTGACAGCTTTGGGACACTCTGTGAGGGGCATTGATTGCCTGACGGACTATTATGCGAGGGACTTGAAGGAGCTCAACGTGGAGGACATCACTGATCGGGGAGTGACGTTCTTGCCCCTCGATTTGGCAGCGGATGACCTCGGCTCAGCCATCCGCGACATCGATGTCGTGTACCACGCGGCTGCGCAGCCTGGACTGTCTGCCGGCTCTACGTTTCAGAGCTACGTGAGGAACAACATCATGGCCACCTATCGCTTGCTCGAAGCGGTCAGCCGGTCGCCATCGCTCCGATGCTTCATCAATATCTCCACATCATCGGTCTATGGGACCTATGCCACGGGGGACGAAGCATCAGAACCCAAACCGACGTCCTATTACGGCGTGACCAAGCTTGCCGCGGAACAGCTTGTACTCTCCTACGAACGTTCTCGGGGCCTGCCCGCCTGTTCCTTGCGGTTGTTTTCCGTGTATGGTCCCCGCGAACGACCAGAAAAGCTATATTCTCGGTTGATTCGCGCTATTTTCGAGGACAGGGAGTTCCCCCTCTATGAGGGTAGCGAGCATCACCTGCGCAGCTATACCTATGTTGACGATGCGGTGGATGGATTGGTCGCAGTCCTTGACAGCCTGGGCCTGTGTGCTGGCGAGATCTTGAACATTGGCACGGATACCACAATCACCACTGGAGAGGGAATGTCAATTGTGCAAGACATCATCGGCAAGCAGGCCCAGATCGTGCCGAGACCCAGGAGAGAGGGAGATCAGATAGAGACGCAGGCAAGCATCGAGAAGGCTCGAAGGTTGTTGGGCTATGGCGCGACCACCACCCCCAGAGAAGGTCTGCAGGCCCAGGTTGAGTGGTACAGGCAGAAGGTCTTTGGCCAGATAGACTTGTAAGTGAGCGTTACAGATCCACCAAGCCATGCCGTATGGCCGTGACCACAGCATGCGTCCGGTCATTGGCCTGGAGTTTGGCGATGATGATGCTCACATAGTTCTTGATTGTGCCCTCGGTCAGGTGTAGGCGCCCGCCAATCTCCTTGTTGGATAGCCCCTCGACCAGCAGGTGGAGCACTTGTTCTTCACGCGGCGTGAGGGCTTCAAACATGCCATCACTCGCGCCGTCGGTGACCGAATCTTCCGAGGGCTCCCTGACAGGTTGGGCCGCCGGTTGAGCTGCCAACCGCTGAAACTCGCCCAAAACCTTGTGCGCCACGCCCGGGTCAAGTTGCGATTCGCCCCGCATCACACCCCGCACAGCCTCTACCAGTGTCTCGCCCGTGGCGTCCTTGAGGAGATAGCCCTTGGCTCCCGCCTTGATGCCCGAAAAGACAAGATCGTCCGCGTCGTAGGTGGTGAGGATGATCACATGAGTATCAGGTAGATCTGCACAGATCTGCCGCGTCGCCGGGATGCCTCCCAAGCGGGGCATCTTCAGGTCCATGAGCACGACATCGGGGTGTAGATCGCGGGCCAGGCCCACCGCCACCTCCCCATCGCCGGCTTGTCCTACCACGTCGATGCCCGGCGCGTATCCGAGGATCGTCGCCAGCCCCTGGCGCACGATCTGCTGATCGTCCACGAGCAGAACCCGGATCGTACTCATGGCCCTCACCTTTCCATCAGAACCCAAGACTTTGCAATCTGGTTGTCACCTTGTCAGTGCACACCAAACCTCGGTCCCGCCACCGGGACGGCTATGTACGTCCACCGTGGCGCCGATCATCGCTGCCCGCTCCTGCATCCCGGTCAAGCCGTAGCGGTCGGGGTCCACCGTGGCGGGATCAAAACCCACACCGTCATCCTGGATCACCAAGTCAATCCGGTCAGCGCCAAACGCCAAGCGTGTGGTCACTTGCCGGGCAAAGGCGTGGCGCTCTGCATTGGTCAGCCCCTCCTCGGCGATGCGGAACAAGGCTTGGGCCTCTTCCTGCGTCAGGTCGGGCTCGTTGCCGGCTACGCTCATACGGGCCGGCACGCCGGTCCGCGCCTGAAAGGAGTGAATCATATCCCGCAGGGCGCCAACCAGGCCCATCGTCTCCACCCGATCGGTGCGCAGAGCCTGGATGGCTTGCCGTGACTCTGCCAGCCCGCGCCTGGCCAGGGCCGAGATTTCGTCCACGGCCTCCGGGGCTGCTCCGGGATGGTTGGCCAGCAGGCTGCGGAGGGCCTCCAGTTGCACGGTCAACGCCGACAGCGAGTGGGCCAGCGTGTCGTGCAGGTCGCGAGCCAGGCGGTTGCGCTCACGGCTGGTGGCCAATTGCTCGATGGTGGCCGTGTGGCGGCGCAGGCGCTGGTGGGCGACCTGCAGTTGGGCGTGCTGCTCGCGCTCACGCTCGGCCAGGACGCTGACGAGCAAGGGCACCAGGTAGAGCAGCGCAATTCGGGTCAGGGCCCCTACGAAGAAAGTCCTGGTGAGAACGCCCTGCTGCCACAACCAGAGGCCGGTGCCCAGGTGCATGATCGTCGCCAAGGTGCTCCCCCACAGAGCACCCCGCCGGCCATAGCCCCAGGCCAGCAATACCAGGGGGATGAGCAGGAAGAAGAAGGGCTCGATAGGCGGTGTTCCTGTCAGTTGCTCGATGACCACAGGCGGCAGGTCTGACCGAGCGATATCCATAGATGGCCACTGGAAAAAGAGACGTGATGCCGTTATGCTAGCAAAGAACACGTCCAGGCCCAGGCCGAGTCCCAGGAAAGAGCGGCCCAGTGCCCGCTCCAGCCAGGGCGGCAGGAACAGCAGGGCCAGCAACAGGGTGGGTGCTGCGCTCACCAGGATCCCCCAGTGGGCAGGATGCCCTGGCCTCAGCATAGCCAGGAAGCTCAGGCCCAGGAGCCCAAGCCTGATCAGCAGTGTCAGGCGAAAGATGCGCAGGGCATCGCGCATAGCCGGTGATTGATCCATAGCGTCAGCACCCCAGAAACCTCTACCTCACCTCCATCTTGCCAAGAAACGGACTCACACGAAAGTGCCGTTCGTCAGCTTCTTTGCTCTGAAAAGGCCCATGCTCCATCAAGATAGAAGTGCGATGGTCAGTATGGTTCCACGTTTTCACGCGGCCACAGCTCGCCCCTTGTATTGGCTCATGTGGAGGTTATAGTAGAACCCCCTCGCCGCCATCAACTCCTCGTGGGTGCCGCGCTCGATGATTCTGCCGTCGTCGACGACGAGGATCTTGTCCGCTCCGCGGATAGTGCTCAGACGGTGGGCGATGACAAAACTGGTGCGCCCCGCCATGAGCCGTAGCATGGCCCCCTGGATGTGGACCTCGGTGCGTGTGTCCACGCTACTGGTGGCCTCGTCCAGGATCAGGATGCGAGGGTCGGCCAGCACCGCGCGGGCGATGGCCAGCAACTGGCGCTGTCCCTGGCTCAGGTTGCTGCCCCGCTCCGAGAGCGGCGTGTCGTACCCCCGGGGCAGGCGGCGGATGAATTGGTCGGCCTCCGCCAGTTTGGCCGCGGCGATGACTTGTTCATCGCTGGCGTCGAGCCGCCCGTAGCGGATGTTGTCCATGACCGATTCGGAAAAGAGAAAGGTGTCCTGGAGCACAATACCCAACTGTTGGCGCAGACTGGCCATCTGCACGTGGCGGATGTCCCGGCCATCAATTAGGATCGCGCCGTCGTCCACGTCGTAGAAGCGGGTGAGTAGGTTGATTAGTGTCGTCTTGCCCGCTCCCGTTGGTCCCACCAGGGCAATGGTCTCTCCGGGCCGCGCCGCTAGGCTCATGTCCTTGATGACGGGCACGCCAGACACGTAGGCAAAGTCCACGTCGTCAAAGGCGACGTCCCCGACGACGTCGTCCAGGACGTCGGCATCCGGCGCGTCGGTAAGCTCCGGTTCGGTGTCAATGACCTCAAAAATCCGCTCGGCGCCGGCCAGCGCGGCCTGGATCTGGTTGTAGAGGTCGCCCAACTGGCGCAGTGGTGCGGCAAACCGGCGAGAATAAGTGTAGAAGGCGGCAATGGTGCCGATGGTGGCCCAGCCCTGGAGCGTCATCCAGCCGCCCAAACCAGCCAGGATGGCGATATTGGCGTTGCTCAGGATGCCCATCAACGGCGGGACCAGCATGGCGTAGGTCTGGGCGCGGACGCCAACCCGGCGGACCTGTTCGTTCGCCGCGTCGAAGTCGGACAGGGTGGTTGTCTCCTGCCCAAAGGCCATGATGACGCGCTGCCCGCTGTACATCTCTTCCAACGTGCCATTCAGATGGCCGATATCCCGTTGGAGTTGTCGGAAGCTTGAGCGCGTGCGCTTGCCCACAAAGCCCACCAGCCACATCATGAAGGGAAAGACGATCATTGAACCCAGGGCCAGCCAGAAGTTGATGGCGAACATCACCACCAGGATGCCGACCAGACTGAGCACCCCGCCGAACAGTGCGGTCACGTTCTGAGACAGCACACGGTTGATGGCGTCCATGTCGTTCGTCAGGCGGCTCATCAACTCGCCGTAGGGGTGCCGGTCAAAGAAGCTGAGTGAGAGCGTCTGCAGGTGATTGAAGAGGTCGCGGCGCAGGCCGCGCATCGCCCTTTGGGACACCTTGGCCATGATCACACCATAGCCGGCCTCGGCCAGCCAGGCGCCCAGGTAGGCCGCCAGCATCAGCAGAGCCGTGCGCAGGAGCCCGGCAAGATCGCCCGTAGCGATGAACCGATCGATGGCCAGGCCGATCAGGAGGGGCGTCAGCAAAGCTAGCCCGGTCCTAACCGCCACCAGGAGGAATACGCCGACCAGGGCCCCGCGGTGGGGATGAAGGGTGGCGAGCAACCGGCGCAGAGTCCCCCGCGGGTTGCGAGCCTTTTCGATCCTGGCGCTGGCGCCCCTGCCGCCCGGACCAGGCATGCCAGTGCCCTGCTGGGTCCCAGGTTGGGAAGATTGCTGATCCGAACCGTTCCGACCGCGTTGGCCTGTCATCAGCTCACCCTCCCATCACCCAATTGAGAGTCATAGATCTCCTGGTAGATGGGGCTGGAGGCCATCAACTCGGCGTGAGTGCCTTCGGCAGCGATCTGCCCCCGATCCAGCACGACGATTTTGTCAGCGTTGAGCACAGTGCTGATGCGCTGGGCTATGACGAATGTAGTGCTGCCGGCCATCAGCCGCTCCATCGCCGATTCGATCTTGACTTCGGTCTCCACGTCCACGGCGCTGGTGCTGTCGTCCAGGATGAGGATCCTGGGCCGGACCAGCAGCGCGCGGGCGATGGCCAGCCGCTGTCTCTGGCCGCCGGAGAGGTTCACGCCTCGCTGCCCGAGCACTGTGTCATAACCAGTGGGGAACGACGTGATGAAATCGTGGGCCTGGGCCGCTTGGGCGGCGATGACGACCTCTTCGTCCGCCGCTTCCGGCCGGCCATAGCGGATGTTGTCGCGGATGGTACCGCGGAACAGCACCGCCTCTTGCAGTACGACGCCTGTCTGGGCACGCAGCACGTGCAGCGGCAGATCGCGCACGTCCACGCCATCCAGGGTCACGCGGCCCCGTTCCACATCGTAGAAGCGCGGGATCAGGTTGACCAGGCTCGACTTGCCCGATCCGGTTGCGCCCAAGATGGCCACCGTCTGTCCCGGTTCGGCCACCAGGTTGATGCCGGTGAGGACCGGCTCCACACAATCGTGGTTGTAGTTGAAACAGACGTCTTCAAAGGCCACCCGGCCCTTCACAGGGTCCAGGGCCTGCACTTGTCCACGATCCTGCACCTCGGGGGTGCTGTCCAGCACCTCCCAGATGCGCGCCGCGGAGGCGTCGGCGGCGGAGAGAGGCCCGACCATGCCCCCCAACATCAGCATGGGGAAGAGTGAGTAGGATATGTAGTTGATCGAAGCCACCATTTGGCCTATTGTAAGATCCCCCTGGATGACCATCTTCCCGCCGAACCACACGACGCCCACGATGCCCAGGTTGACCAGGAACATCATGGTGGGGATCAGGATCGCCAGGAGTTGCATCACCCCGATGTTCTCGGCCGTCAGGTCGGTGTTGGCCCGATCGAAGCGGGTCTTTTCGTGCTCGTCGCGCACAAAGGCCTTGACCACACGCACACCGGCCAGGTTCTCCTGCAAGACCTGGCTCAACCTGTCCAGTTTCTTCTGGACCTCCAGGAAGCGGGGTCGAGCTCTGGCACCCACAATCCAGATCAACCCCCAGATCAGAGGAGCCAGGGCCACGAGCAGCAAGGCCAATTGCGAACTGGTCAGAGCCAGCATGACCATACTGCCGATCATCCACAGCGGCGCGCGAGTGAGAACCCGCAGGGACATCTGCACGATCATCTGCACCATGTTGACGTCGCTGGTGGTGCGCACGAGCAGTTGGCCGGTCTGGATGCGATCCAGGTTGCCGAAGGAGAAGGTCTGGACCTTGCGGACGAGGGCACTGCGCAGGTCCGCACCCACCCCCTGGGCCACCCGCACCGAGAGCAGCGTATTGCCAACGGCGAACAGGGCGCTGAGGACAGCCGCCCCAAGCATCAACAGGGCATTGGTGACGATAGCCTCCATGTTCTGCTCAAGGATGCCCTCATCGATGACCCGCATGGTCAAGAATGGGATTGCCAGGTCGGCGATCACGACGCCCGACAACAGCACCAGCGACAGGATAGCGATGCCGGCGTAGGGTTTGACAAAACGGAATGTGCGTAATAGTGATTTCATCGTTGAATCCTCTTCGCAGGCTCAGACATTCTTCTCGGGTGTGTTGTTGGTTTGACGCTACTCAAATATGACAACAAGTGGAGAGGATTCACCGAATAGTAGATCGCCATCTCGGCGAACCCCTGCCAGTCATTGCGACATTGGACAAGCCATCACTCAGGAGCCCAAATCAATGAGACCTCTCAAGGGTGAACCAGACCTATTCATACCGCAGGGCCTCGATGGGCCGCAGGTTCGCGGCG
Organism: uncultured Anaerolineae bacterium; assembly: GCA_965370895.1. Lineage (GTDB taxonomy): Bacteria > Chloroflexota > Anaerolineae > JAAYZQ01 > JAAYZQ01 > CBDUWJ01. Next base: position 7,417 of record CBDUWJ010000090.1, read on the forward strand.
CGCATCGCCGGGTACACGCCAAAGACCAATCCCACGGCGCTGGCCACGCCTGCTGCCAGGGCCATGACCTGCACCGTCACTACGGTCGTCAGGTCGGTCATCAGGCTGGAGATGAGCTGCGAGCCCGCGATCCCCAGGCCGATGCCCAACAACCCCCCCAGGAAGCTCAGAACGATGGCCTCCAGCAGGAATTGCAGCAGGATGTCGCGCTTGGTGGCGCCCACCGCCTTGCGAATGCCCACCTCCCGCGTCCGCTCCGTGACCGACACGAGCATTATGTTCATGATGCCGATGCCGCCCACCAACAGGCTGATGCCGGCGATAGCCCCCAGGAACAGGGTCAGCACCCCCGTGATTTGGTTGGCCAGGTCCAATATGGCCTGTTGGCTCATGACCTGAAAATCGTCTTCGTCGTCAGGACCCAGCCCGTGGCGCTCGCGCAGGGTCTGCTCTATCTGCTCGGTGGCGGCGTCCACCTGCGATTCGTCCGCCGCGCTGGCATAGACGAGTGACACAATTCGCTCGCCCGACAAGGTACGCTGAGGGAAGAACCGGGTGTGGGCCGTGGTCTGCGGCACGTAGATGGTATCGTCTTCACCCCCAAAGCCGCCCTGTTCCTCCATTACGCCCACGACCTCGAAGCGGACCCCGTTGATGGTGACAGTCTGCCCCACGGGATAGTCGCCGTCGGCAAAGAGGTCGCTGTAGGCCCCCCAGCCCAGCACCGCCACCTTCGCCTGGTCGTCCAAGTCGGCCCGGGTTAAAAAGCCGCCCATCTCCATCTCCTGATTGCGCAAGACCGCGTATTGGCTGTCGGTGCCGGTCACGGTGAGGATAGAGTCCTCATCGCCATGACTCGCCCGCAGAGGGCCCTGCACCACCGAAGACACGCCGGCCAGCGATGGGGCGTTAA
>CBDUWJ010000091.1:0-8303 GCA_965370895.1 uncultured Anaerolineae bacterium
TGGTTGGTATCAATGAGCAGCACTGGAATTTTGTGCAGGCTGTGGAAGAATCGCTCGTATGATTGACGCACGGCTTCGATATACTCTCCGTCCATGTCCCTCTCATAGGGCCGGTCCCGTTTCGCGATGCGTCCCATCAATACCCCTGTGTCGGCTTGGAGGTAGATTATGAGATCGGCCAACGGGATCTGTTCCGATAATGCCGAGTGAATCTGTTGGTATACTTCCCACTCGTCCCCCTCGAGGTTCAGCCGGGCAAACAACCGGTCTTTGGCAAACATGTAATCTGAGATCAGCGCCCCCTGGCTCAGCATCTGAGTCGCTTGTTGTTGCTGCCGATAGCGGCTGAGAAGAAAGAACATCTGGGTTTGAAAAGCATACAGTTCGCGAGACCTGTAGAAATCGGCTAGAAAGGGGTTCTCCTCAAAGACCTCCAGTAGCATTCCGGCGTTCAAGCGGGACTGCAGCATGCGAGCCAGCGTTGTTTTCCCAACCCCGATTGCCCCCTCAATGATTATGTACCAGGGGCGATGCAATGTCTGTGGTGACAAGTTTGCCCTTCCTCCATATGCTGTTCGCCCGCATTATACTCCAAAAGTCGACAGAGAACAAGACGTGGAGAACGCGAAGAGCCCCCAGATGGCGCAGTTACCCCTACGGAACTTGGATTCTGGCAACCTTTGGAGGTATAATCCGTATAGAGGATGCATGGAGGACAATGGATGGACCAAGAGCGGGCCTGGATAGAACAGGCTCTCAAGGGCGATCGGGTGGCCTTTGGCCACCTTGTCCGGGCCTATGAGCGACCCGTTTACAATCTGACCTATCGCATGTTGGGTGATCCTGCCGAGGCAGAGGACGCTGCGCAAGAGACGTTCTTGCGAGCCTATACCAAGCTGGCGACCTACCAGCCCGGGCGCAAGTTCGTCAACTGGCTGCTCTCCATTGCCTCGCACTATTGCATTGACCGATTGCGACGAAAGAGCCGGGCTCCACAGCTTTCGCTGGAAGAGCCTTTGCCAGCGCAGTGGTTGACGAGCAAGGCCCCACATCCCGAGCAGGTGGTCCATCGAAAACAAGAGCGAGAGCGCGTACGGCAGTCGCTTGACACATTGCCTCCTGACTATCGGGCAGCGATCGTTCTCCGCTACTGGTACGACATGTCCTACCGGGAGATCGCTGGTGTGATGAACACGACGGACAGCGCCATCAAATCAAGGCTTCACCGGGCGCGGCGGATGTTGGCTGGGCAATTGCAGGCAGCCTGAGCCGCTGTCTAGGAGGAGGAGAAGACATGGGTGAGCTTGAGGAGTGTAAGAAGAGCGAGCAGATGACCATGCTGATGTCGCTGGCCCTCGATGGTTTGTTGGATGACAACAGCCGGTACCGGCTGCATCGTCACCTGGCGGCCTGCCCCACGTGCCGGTCAGAGTGGGAATCCATGCGACAGGTGTCTGCTCTGTTCGAAGGGCTACCGCTGGCCGGGCCGCCTCTGGGCTTTGCCATCCGGGTGGAACGACGGCTGGACGAGAGGGTCAAGAGGAGACGTCGGGCATTCGGTGGGGTGGCTGTCCTGACAAGCACGCTATCGCTGGCGGGGATGACGGTTGCGGCTGTTTTGTTGATCGTGCTGGGGGTGGTGGGCTGGCAATGGTTTGGTGAAATACCGGCCGTGCACCAGGGGACCAATGCTGTCTCTCATCTTGCAGCAGGGATGGGCTTGGTGGGCAAGGGCGCGAGCCTGTTTTTGAAGGACCTTCTGTGGCGATTTGGCCCACCACTCGTGATTCTGATCGGCGTTTGCCTGGCGGCATTGATGGGGATGTGGGCTTGGCTGTTAGCTAGGCGCCCAGGCAGTACTCAGCGCAATGGGTATGTGTAGGCCGGAACTCGCGGGCCAATGGCACCCGCGTAGCTCGCACGGCATCCGTCCAGTTCCGAGGGATCCGCGCAACGATAGCGCAGGGAGGTGTATTGTGAGGAAGAAAGGACTATGGCTAGGATTGATGGCTCTTCTCCTACTCTGGCCCGCGTCGCTCGTCTTTGCCGATGGACCTCGCCTAGATTTCGACGATGGCCGGTTCTTTGTGGATGAGGACGTAGTGCTGGAGCCGGGGGAAACCTTTGACGGCGATCTTGGCATCTTCGATGGCGATCTAACCGTGCCCCAAGGCAGCACCGTCAATGGAGATGTGTTCGTCACCAATGGCGATGTGGGCCTGGCCGGGCGCGTCAACGGCAATTTGGTGGTCATCAATGGTGATCTGACAGTGGCGGAGACCGGTCAGGTACGGGGTGACGCCTTTGGCATGAGTGGTGATCTGGAGATAGCTGGCCGGGTGAAGGGCGACCTGTCCGTGATGTTTGGTCACCTGGATCTTGTCAGTACTGCCGTCGTCGAAGGGGACCTGACGGTTCTATCGGGTAGCTTCGAGCGGGCAACTGGCGCCCAGGTTCTCGGCGAAGAGATGCCCGAGATCCCCTTGCCCAAGATGCCACTCATTCCCGACACGCCCAGGCTCCCGGAAATCCCTGAGATTCCCGAGGTGCCTGACTGGACGCCGCCGTCGCCGGTGCCACTGTCCGAGGCCCATGGCGCGTCTCTGGGGCAACAGATCGGGCGCTTCATCGGGCGGATCATTTCGACAGGGTTCCTGAGCCTGCTCTTTGTTGCCGTGGGGCTGCTGATCGTCGTTGTGTGGCCCCGCGCGACGCACCGGGTGGCTGACTGTATTGCGGCATTGCCGGCGCAGAGCTTTGGCCTGGGACTGCTTACCTTTCTCATCGCTGCTGTGCTCGAGGTTGTGGCTGCTGTTTTGATGATCCTGATCATCTTGGTGGCTGCGGCGCTGATAGCGACCGTCATCCTGATCCCTATCGGATTGCTTCTGATACTTCTCTCCGTCCTGGTGCTGCTGCCCGTGCCACTAATGCTGGCTGGGGCGATGGTGTTGGGCTGGGTTGGACTGGCCGAACTGATTGGGCAGAAGGTACTCAGGGCATTGGGCCTCAGCCAGGTGACGCCGCTGGGTTCGGTGCTCGCTGGTCTGTTGGTGACCGTGCCCCTGGTCGCTATCCTTTGGGTGCTCACGCCTCTCTGCTGTGCCTGGCCCTTTATCATCCTGCTGACCAGTGTGGGGTTGGGGGCAGTGATCCACACCCGCTTTGGCGCGCAGAGTTGCCGTCAATCCGACCCGTCAAGCCAAGCAGAAGTCCTGCCCATCGAGGCGATGGATGAAGAGGATGGCCATCCCGATGTGCCTCTGAACAGGACGCCCTAGTTCGCCGAGAACAGTCGCATGGGGCAAGAGATACCGCCCTCTGGATTCCCAGAGGGCGGCATCTCTTGCCCCTTTTTTTTGACGTCGTTGGGCAGGGATGCGACAAGTGCACTGAGTTGTGGTATAATAGATGCCATGGATGCGCGTGATCTCCCCGGTCTGCCCGGGCAAAGGGCCATGGAAGGGGTGGTTCCTGGGCGCTTGATCGGTCTGCAGGGCCGCCTGGCTCGCCCCTTCTGGGGTGTGATGGGGATCTGGGCAGTACTGTGCGGCGCTCTGGCGTCGAATCGCCTTCGCTGGGATGGCAGAGATCTGCTGACTCTGGCATTGGTTCTGATCTTGGCTGACCTGGCCTGGGGCAGCCTATGGGACCTGGTTGTGGGGACCGATTGGCGCCGGCTCTTGACCGCAAGATGGTCCTCCGCCCGACCGACCTCAAGCAGTTCCGAAGGAGATGACGGGCAGTTCTGGAAGAACTCCACACTGGCAGCACTGCCCTACACCCAGCCTGGCTCGCCTGGGGGGAGGGTCTCCCGTAGGCTGAGCGGGCTAGTAGGTTGGTGGTGTGAGGCTTTCTGGCCGGCTGTCGGGCCGGTGGTGCTGGGCTCCCTGGGTGCGGTGGCCCTGACGGTTGTTCTGACTTGTTTCCTGGCCGACCGTGTTCGGCCGCTCAACGCCGTGCTGGCGGTGATCGTTGGCCTGGGCCTGGTCCAGCGGTGGCGGGGACGGTCCTCACTGGCGGGGCAGGCGCTGGTACAGGTAGGCTTGAGTTGGCTGGTTGGGCACGCAGCCTTTGCCGGATTGAGCCGGCCGTCGGTGATCCTGGCCGTCTGTTTTGCGGTGGCAGCTTGGGGTGTGCTGCGGGCAGCCGAGGCTCTGCCGCGTGGGTTGTGGCTGCTGGACGGTGGACAGGCCATCGGCGTGGCGCTGCTGGCGGTGCTGAGACAACCACTGGCAGCCGGTGCGATGGGGATGTTGCTCTTCGGCCAGGTTGCACTGCAGCCATCGCTAGGTTCCGGCATCGATCCGGCGCGGGTCATGCAACGGACGTGGCCCTGGCTGATGGCCGCCATGTTGGTGGCCGCCCTGGCCGTCCCATGACCTGGCTGTGCATCCTTTTGGCGATTGTGGGCTTGGTGGTCCTGGTGGCGCTGACTTACTGGCAATTGATCATCGCCGAAGGAGCCTACCTGGGGCCACACGTGGTGGCCTGGACGTACGATTGGTTTGCCAGCCGCTACGATGACGTAAAACAGTTTAATCCCAGGGACGAGAGCTGGTTCATCGCCGGGCCGTTGTTGAGTGCATTGCAAGGAGTGAAACATCCACTGGTCCTCGACGTGGCCACGGGCACCGGGCGACTGCCGCTGGCCCTGTTCCGCCAGCACTTTGGTGGGCAGATCATTGGACTGGATCTGTCGCGGAAAATGCTGCGCGAGGCACGCTCGAAACTGCGACTGTATGGCGGCCAGATGTGTCTGATTCGGCTGGATGCCGGCCGGCCGCGTGGGACGTCATCCCCGCCGGCGCGGTCGCCTTTGCCTTTTGAAGATGGGACCTTTGATGCCGTGACCTGTCTGGAAGCATTAGAGTTCCTGCCCCGGCCCCTGGAGGCTCTGGCCGAGATGGTGCGGGTTCTGGCTCCTGGCGGGGTGCTGTTCATAACCAATCGTGTGGGACCCGAGGCGCGTCTGCTGCCCGGCAGGGCGATGTCGCGGCCGCTCTTTGAGCAGGCTCTGGCCTCACAGCCGCTGCGCGACGTTCACGTCCGGCGCTGGCAGGCGGACTATGACCTGGCCATGGCGCGCAAAGATGGACATGGGGACTCGGAGGGACGGGGAGGCGTGGACCTGTCGTCGGTCCTCCGGTGCCCCGGCTGTGGCGGACAGTTGCAGCGCGGTGTGGCACGCCTGTCCTGCCCGGCATGCGAGCGGACCTATCCTATCCTTGAAGGGATATATGAGTGCCGGCCCGGAGGCCGATAGACACCGAGAAGTGGCAACCCAACAGCACTCTTCCAGCGAATGCCCCAGTTGTGGCCGGTTCGTCGGGCCGCGTGAACGGTGCCCGTATTGCGGGGCGGATGTTGGACAGCGTTTGGCGGTCCGTGTGTTCAAGTATGGCAGCCTGGCGATGGCCATCGGGGGCTTGGCTGTGCTGCTTTTTGCTGCGACCCGAAGTGAGGTACCGCGTGTGGAGATCGGCAACCTGTCGGGGACGATGAACTGGGCCTACGTCCGCATCGAGGGGGTGGTCACTCGCCAGCTTGCCCACGATGAGACGGGGAAAACCCTCAGGTTTTGGGTGGAGGACGGGACAGGGGAAATCATGGTCACGGCCTATGGCCCCGAGGCGGAAATGCTGCTGGCCGAGGGCCTCGTGCCGGCAATGGGCGACAAAGTGGTCGTGGAGGGCACATTGCGTGTCAAGGAGGACTTTCAGTACCTGATCCTCGATGTGCCACAACACATGGAAATCGAGCCCACAGAGCCCGTCATGGTGGTCATCGCCGCGGTGGACGCTGGGCTCCTCCACCAAAAGGTGACGGTGCGGGGTGTGGTCCGCGACGAGCGGGTGCCGTACGAGGGGTTGCGTATCTTGGCCCTGCGCGATGATACGGGCGCTATCGATGTGACGCTCCCGTCAGCGGCGACCGCGCTGAGTGGTGAGCTGCCCGACCTGGCAGTAGGTCAATCACTGCAGGTGACGGGTGCAGTCGACCTGTACAGGGGGACACCGCAGATCTCTGTGGGTCGGGGAAGTGACTTGGTCGTGCTGGAACAAGCCATCGACATCGCTCCCCTGCGGCGCATCGGCGATCTTTCGGCCGGTGGGGCACAAAGCGGTGGTGCACAAAGCAGGGAAGAGATGGTGGTGGTCGAGGGTTTGATCTCGAAGGTCAACCCCTTCTCAGCCGGTGTCAAGTACACACTGGACGACGGCAGTGGCACAGTGATAATGCTCTTGTGGCAAGATCTACACGAGTCCCTGAGTGAGAGTGGCGAGCTGGTCGCCGGGACAATGGTCCGCGCCCAGGGCAATCTGGCCGAGTATCGCGGCGAACTGGAGATCGTGCCCGAAATCCCATCTGACGTGCAGGTCCTGGCTGCCGCCGAATCCGACCCAGAGGTCGACTCCGTCGCTGAGAGGCAATTGGGAGAGCTCGGCGCCGGCGATGTGGGCCAGGTGGTCAAGGCCGAAGGGCTGCTCCTCTCACTGCGGACCTTTTCGGCGGGGGTCAGGGGCCTACTGGACGACGGCACAGGGACAGTGACGTTGCTGCTGTGGCAGGAGGTCTACGGTGGCCTGCCTGATCCGCGATCGTTGGTTCCCGGGGTTATGCTCCAGGTCGAGGGTAGAGTCAGCGAGTACAAGGGCGATCTGGAGATCGTGCCGCAGGTCCCGGCGGATGTGACGGTGATCGGCATGGTGGATCTTCCGTGGCTGGAGCAGTCCATTGGCCAGATCACAGCCAACGACGTGGGCCAGACGGTGCACCTGTCAGGCTCCGTCTCCGAAGTGACGCCGTTCTCCAAGGGGGTAAAATACACCCTGGACGATGGTACGGGTTCCATTACGTTGTTGTTGTGGCAGAACCTCTATGACCAGTTGGCTGACCCGGCCCTGATGGGGGTGGGCGCTGAGGTGTCCGTGCGGGGCGATGTGGCCGAGTACCTGGGCGGGCTGGAGGTCGTGCCTCAACTGCCCGTCGACGTGAATATCACCCGGTCATCGCCGACCTTCGATGCCCCAGGGCAGTTTCCCGGCAAAAGCCTGCAGTCTGCGGAGCAACCGCGTGTTGGGACAACAGAGCCCTCTAATCCGACGAGTGAACCGGTTGAGCCGGTCCAAACATCGCCTCCACGTGCGACCCCGATCCCCTCGCCCACACTCCCACCCACTCCTACCCCAGCTCCTGAGACACGCGCAATCGGCGATATCTCTGGCGGCGACGTGGGAAGAAAGCTCACCATCGCTAAGGCGTGGATCTCCGATTTGACCTACTTTTCCAAGGGGGTCAAGGTCACCTTGACCGGCGGCGCCGGCGCATCGGGCGCCAGTGGAAGTATCATTCTGCTGCTGTGGCAGAACTTGGTGGAAGAGGTAGCGGATCGCTACGACCTTTTTCCTGGCAGCCAGGTGCAAGTGACGGGCAAGATCGACGAATACAAAGGCGATCTGCAGATCATCCCGTATGATGGGGCAGATGTGGTGCTCCTGGCCCGCGGCGAACGTCTGCCTATCGAGCAGCGCTTCCTGAATAACGTTACCCCATCAGATGAAGGGCGGATCTTCACCGTTGAGGGGGAGGTAACCCGGACGGAAAGCAACGGATGGCTCAAAATCTGGCTCAATGACGGTACGGGTGAGCTCCTGATATTTGTGCCTGAACGGACAGTATCCTATCTGCCTGCCGGCGCTGGCACCGGCGCACGGTTGCGGGTCACCGGCGAGGTAGAGATCTACAAGGGGGTGATCGAGATCATTCCCCTGGCCGGGGCGGACGTAGAGGTTCGTTGATCGTGGACCATGTAGCGGCCTCCTTGGCCCTCGTCGGCGCAGCGCTGGTTGGTACGGTGCTGTCGGCGTTCCTATCGTGCATTCCCGGCTTGCATATCTACAATCTGGCCGGGTTGCTGATCATCCTGGCTCTCAAGATGCAGGGCATGGCGCCCGCGGACTGGGGCCGAATAGACGAGCTACTGTCCATGTTCATGCTAGGCCTGGTGGTCGGCTACGCCGTGCTGAACACCATTCCCAGCGTCTTTTTCGGCGCGCCGGACGACAGCACCATCTTTGTCGTGCTCCCTGGGCAAAAGTACTTGATGCAGCAGAGGGGATTCGAAGCTTCGGTGCTGACTGGCGTGGGTGCGATGGGGGGGTTGTTGGTGCTTGTGCTCCTGGCCCCGGTCATGCCCAAGGTCTTTCCCCTGGTGCGGCGCCTGGTGGCGCCGCCCCAACCCTGGATGCAGGGGGCCGTCATACATTTAAATTTACTTATCGAGTGGCCCAAATGGTCCG
>CBDUWJ010000092.1:0-8158 GCA_965370895.1 uncultured Anaerolineae bacterium
CACGGTCAAGTGGCACCTTTCTATTCGCCTCCCTTGGTAGCCTGGGCGCCGCGTTTTCCATAGACCGGGTAGTCGGCCCAGCGCACATCCACATAACGGGGGCGGATCTGGTGTTTCACCATATAGGCGGTCAGCGCTTGCAGTACCTGGATCTTGTGTGGCAGATCTCGGCTGTCGCCTATGTACACTGGCCATTCCCCCCGGGCTGTTTTTTGGACAAAGCTTAGTCCCCGGTCCGCCTGGTAGAAGAAGACCCTGATCTCCGGGAGCGCAGTGGCTAATTGCAGGACCGACTGCACGATGCCGTCCGGCCCGATGTGATCCCCAGGCATCAATTGACGCTCACTCGAATCCACCACAAAGACCGTGTTGCTCACGACACCGGGATACGTCAGTACGATGCCGTCCTCGTCTAGCCACCAATCACGTCCCTGGGTCTGGGCGCGCCACATGACAACCGGCTTGCGCTCTTCCACTTCGATAAGCACCTGCGCGGGAAGGTCATGATGCACGCGCGCGTCCTTGATCCCGTCCAGCTCCGTGATGCGCTCCATTACCTTGTCGGGTTGGATCCAAAAGATATTCTGTTCGTGTACCCTGGCTGCCTGGTAGATGGTGTCAGTGTCAATGTAGTGGCTGCCCAAGATCTGAGCTTCGTAGACGAAAAACGTCTCGGCCACCGAAGCGTAAATGATAGCTCCGATTGATCCCGCCAGTATCAGGGCCGCCAGAAGACGCAGCCCCACGGTCTGCCACCTGATCCGCGGCCGGGCGGCGGATGAGCTCATGGCTAAGGCTGGCTCATTGTGGTCCCACTCTGGGGACTGTGATCTGACACTGCTTCGATCGACCGCCGGTTGCTGTGGTTTGGCCTTGCGCCTGGATGGACGGACCCACTTTGGTGGATAGGCAACGGAGGTCTCAAAGCTTCGGAAGCGACTGTGCCGCCGGCGCTGGGCGCGGTGCTGCTTGCGGCGCGCCCGGCGCCCCTTTGCTTTCCCTTCCTGCCCGTCCAGACGGATACGCATTACCCTTCTTCCCTCTTGGGTATCTCGTAGGATGTGGCTGACCGGCTCTTGTCTGCGTGTCGCTCCAGTGCCAGGTCAATGAGCCGGCCAATCAGCTCGGTGTACGATATGCCGCTGGCTTCCCACAGTCTGGAGTACATGCTGATGGGAGTGAATCCAGGGATCGTATTGACTTCGTTCACGTACCAGCGGCCGGTGTGCCGCTCCAGCAGCAGATCGGCGCGGGCCATGCCGGCGCAATCGATGGCCTCGTAGGCTTTCAGTGCCAGCCGTCTCGCCACTTCGGTCGCCTCAGGTGGGATGGGCGCCGGGATCAACAGCTCCGACTCTCCATCCAGATACTTGGCTGCATAGTCGTAGAACTCGTTGCAGGGCAGGATCTCACCCGGCACGCTCGCGATGGGTTCATCGTTGCCCAACACACTGATCTCAATCTCCCGGGCATCCACTGCTTCCTCGACCAGAAGCTTTCGGTCGTACAGGGCGGCCGTGTCCAGCGCGGCTCGCAGCTCGGCGCGGTTGTGGGCTTTGGAGATGCCAACGCTGGAGCCCAGACTAGCTGGCTTGACGAAACAATCGTAGCCGATCTCAGCCTCGATCCGGGCTATGGCCTTGTCCGCCTGTTGTTCCCATGCTTTGCGCTTGAGAACCAGGTAGGGGACTACCGGAAGCCCGTGAGCGCGCATCACGTCCTTGAACAGTACCTTGTCCATGCCAACAGCCGAGGCGCCTACCCCAGCCCCGACGTAGGCGATGCCAGCCAGCTCCAGCAATCCCTGTATGGTGCCGTCCTCTCCGTAGGGGCCGTGCAAGATGGGAAAGACGACGTCGATCTGATTCGCCGGGGTGGCTGTGACGTCTCCTGCCTGCCCTTGCGCCTGGATCCCGTTCGCCTCCTCCAAGCGCATGAGGTACGAGCGTCCCGGCTCAGCCAGAAGGGCGACGGGATTGGTCTCCGCCATTTCCCCGGAGGTCAGGGCCTGGAGTGGATCCCCAGAGGCCAACCATTGCCCCTCTTTGGTGATGCCGATGGGTGTGACTTTGTACTTGTCAGTATCAATGGCCGACATCACGCCCCGGGCCGACATCAGTGATACCTCGTGCTCGCCCGACCGGCCACCAAAGACTAGACCCACCACCACCTTTTTCTTTTTCATATCATATTCTACCATAACATCGTGATTTAGGCAAATATCAAGGTGTAGGACACACAATCACGGTTATTACAATCGATCCTTGTTGATTTTGAACTTATCTGCTAAAAAACAGCCTTTAACAACCAATTCCTCAGGTTTCGTACGCCGCATGGCCGTGATCTCGATGGCTTTCAAGCAGGTGCACCTTCTCTATTCGGCCATTGGCCCATCAGCTCGATCTCTGGTTCCAGTCGCACGCCGAATTGCGCCTGAACAGCTTGACGGGCCAGGCCGATGAGTGCCTTGACGTCCGCAGCAGACGCATCGCCGTGATTGACGACAAAGTTGGCGTGTACGAGCGAGATCTCAGCATTGCCGACACGCTTGCCTTTGAGCCCCGCCGCTTCGATTAGGCGTCCGGCATAGTCGCCGGGTGGGTTCTTGAACACCGATCCGCACGTGGCCCCTTTCGGCTGGCTTGCCCTGCGCTGGGACGAGACCCGGGCTACTTGGGCTTCTAGCGTTGCTCTTTCGCCTGCCCGTAGCGCGAATTCTGCCTCCAGGACCACAGTTTGCCGCCTGCGGCTAGCTGCCGCTTGCTTCAGAATGCTCGTCCGGTAGCTATACTCAAAATGCTCCGCAGACCACTCGACGTTTGTCCCAGGTGGCTCCCAAAGGGTTGCCTGAACCAATGTCGAGGCGACGTCACCGCCCCATGCCCCTGCGTTACCGACGACTGCGCCACCTACCGTGCCAGGGATGCCAGCGGCCCACTCCAGCCCGGCCAGGCCTTGGGATACACACAACCGCGCCACCGTTGAGAACGATGCGCCGGTATCGGCCCTGACCCCGGTGCTGGAGACTGTCACCGCTCGTGCCCGGTTGAGTACGACTAGACCGGACACCCCTGCGTCGCTCACCAACACGTTCGAACCTCCACCCAGCACGCAGCAAGGCAGCCCATGCTCCCAAGCTAGCGCTACCGCTTGACGCAGTGCTTCAATGCTCTCAGCTACGACCAGCAGTTCGGCCGGTCCACCGATGCGCAAGGATGTGTGGCGGGCCAGTGACCGGTCCGTTTGCACCGCTGCTGGGCCCAGGGCAGCCTGCAACTCAGCGGCCAAACGGGCCAGGGCACGTGCTCTCTCTCGCTGATTCGGAAAACCTCCCGTTCTCGAACCTGCCGTTCCCGGCTGGCGGCGTCTGCCACATCCTGCATCACCGGTGCCGCCCCCGTGGGTCTGCTTGTCACGGGTTCTCAGCTCCTTCAGGAGCCGGTCGCCCACCAGGTAGCCATCCCCGGCCCCAAGGGTGATGATCACGTTGCCGGGTCGGATTCGATCCAGCAGGAGTTCCACTGCAGCATCCAGTGTCTCCACGTACAGGGCGTCAGGATGATCCATCCGGTCCACTATGTTGTCCCCTGAAACACCCAGAGTGTCCTGTTCCCTGGCGGCGTAGATGCCGGTTACCACCACGTGATCCGCATCGCTGAAGGCGGCGGCAAAGTCATTCAGAAGCGTGGCAGTGCGACTGTACGTGTGGGGCTGGAAGACCGCCCAAATGGCCCGGCCCGGATACTTGATCTGGGCTGCCGCCAAAGTAGCCCGGATCTCGGTGGGGTGGTGGGCATAGTCGTCCACTACAGTGACCCCGGCGGCTTGGCCCTTCACCTCAAAGCGACGCGCCGTGCCCCGGAACCTGGTGAGGGCGGCCGACGCGACGCCAAAGTCCACCCCTGCCTCCGCTGTTGCCGCCAGCGCCGCCAGGGCGTTAAGCACATTGTGCCGCCCAGGCACCTGCAGGGAGCACGTTCCCAGCCGCCTGCCACTCTGTCGCTCATTCGGACCCGGCCGGCCGCAGCCGCGATCCGCCGAGGTGTTGCGCTGAACCTCAAACAGGGCGCAATTACCCAACCGCGCGCCCTCCGCCCACCAGTTCCAGCGCGGGTCAAGCCCGTAGGTCTCCAACCGGCCCTTGTCGTGTCCTATCAGCTCCCCCAACCGCCTGGCTTCTGCATCCTCACCACAGACGATGAGCAGTCCGCCCGGAGCCAGGCGACCTGTGAATTCGGCGAATGCGAGACGCATCTCCTCAAAGGTCGGATAGCAATCGGGATGGTCGTGCTCCAACACGGTGATGACGGCCACATGGGGCCGCAGCCCCAGAAAGGTCCGGTCATACTCGTCGGCCTCGACCACAAAGTGCGGGCCGCTGCCAGCCCGGGCATTTGTCCCCAGATTCTGCAATACCCCTCCGACGATAAAGGTTGGATCGAGCTCAGCCTGGGTCAGAATCCAGGCAATCATGGCGCTCGTCGTCGTCTTGCCGTGGGTCCCGGCCACGGCGATGGTGGTCTTGCCGGCAGTCAACTCGTCCAGAATCTGCTCGCGCTTAACCACGGGCAGCCCCCGCCGCCGCGCTTCGACTACCTCCGGATTCTCCTCTGGCACGGCCGAGGAGATGATAAGAAGATCGGCGTCGCCCAGCCACTCGGTCCTGTGACCAGCACAGACAGTGATGCCCTGGGCAGCTAGTGCTTTGGTGAGGGTGGATGGCTGCAGGTCAGAGCCCGACACCGAGTAGCCCCAACCGTGCAGCACCCGGGCAATGGCTGACAAGCCAATGCCGCCGATGCCTACCAAATGTACCTTCATGCCTGTCTTCAGCAATCGCACCATATAGTCGGACCCCGCCTCCCTTGGGGAGGCGTTCACCTTCTCCTATGTGAATATGATGGCCAGGAGCAGCAGCATGCCCACGAATAGGAAAGGAAGAGGGCTAAAATTGTCCATTATCGACACGGGCAGGTACTGAACGACTGTGTTGTGAAAGTGCGAAAAGGGCGGTTGGACCACTGCCAGGTCGGGCCAACAGTACTTGGCATCGGCTGCCACGTTCCACACGGTTCCGATCACAAGGTAGCCGTTCAGAAGTCCACCAAAGAAGCCGAATATGTTCTTAAAGATCCCCTTCAGCCGTGCCGGGAAAAGGAGCACGATGCCTTCGTAGGCAATGAAGGCAACGAACAGGATGGATAAACTGAAGTAGATGGCTCTGATTTGTTCATTGCAGATGTCCTTGAAGGGTCCCCATCGGAAAAGCGACACGATCATCTTCCATGCCTTCTCCCAGCCGATCCACAGGGCGAAGAGGCTTAGCATCAGGACGGCGCTGGTCCCCAGCTCTTTGTAGAGGCCACGCACTGCACCGATAACGCCGAAAGCGAGAATCAGACTTATCCACAAGTACTCGACTGGGATCATGATTGCGCTCCTAGCTGGTTCACAGGGTGCCGGCGATCCACGAGCCATAACTGCCTGGCGATGGCCTCTGGAGCATCCGGCCGGGCCATGGCCCTGGCCGATTCCCGCATGTTTTCCAGCGCTTCTTCATCATCCAAGAGTTCCAGAATGGTGGGAACCAGTTTCTCTGCCAATTGGGCATCTGCCAACACACGTGCCGCACCATTTCGGGCCATATAGGTGGCGTTCGCTTCTTGATGCTGTCCCGAGTAGGGATAGGGCACGAGCACCGATGGCAGTCCGGCAGCCGGGAACTCGCCCAGGGTCGCGGCGCCAGCTCGCGCCACGGCCAGGTCCGCAGCCACCAACGCCATGGGCATATCGTACAGGTAGGCATGATGGTGATACCGCGCTCGCAACGGGGCTGGCAGGCTCTTGGTTGCGCCCGCAACCCAGTCAGAATCCAGCCTCCCGCTGACATGTACTATCTGGCACATGGGCAGCAGTTCGCGCAAACCAGCGACCAGGGACCGGTTAATGCTCCGTGCTCCACGGCTGCCGCCAAAGACCAGCAACGTCTTCTCTCCCGTGTCCAAGTTCAGGGCTTGTCGGGCCTGGATCATGTCCAACGAGAATATGTCAGTATGCACCGGATAGCCAGTCACGACCACCCTGTCCCGGCGCAAGTATTGGCATGACTCCTCACTCGTTACCGCCACTCGCGCTGCGAAGCGGCTCAGGAACCGGACGGCCAGGCCAGGCATGATGTCGGGTAGATAGATGAGCACCGGGACCCGCTGCAACCGGGCGGCTAGTGCAACAGCAACGCAAGCGTAGCCACCGGTGACGAGAACGACACTCGGTTTGAAGCGGGCCAAGACACTCCGTGCTTTGCCCACGCTGTTCGTGATCCGGGCCGCATGGCGCACTCTTACACCCAATGTCAGGCCCCGCAGCCCGCCGCCGGCCAGACCAATGAATTGAATCCCAGCGCGGCCTACCAATCCCTCCTCGATCCCGCCCTGACAGCCAATCCAGAGCAGTTCGGCGGGTGTCAGGGATGGCAGGTCAGTATCCCGCGGCTTGGGTGTGAGAAGGACGTCGACGACGGACAGGGCAGGATAGACGTGCCCACCAGTGCCTCCGCCCGATACCGCGAGTCTCATGTTCGTGTACCACGCTCAACGCTCGAACCCGCGGCGCTGGTCGCTCGTGAAATGCTGAGCATAATGCCTATTCCGACCATGCAGGTTATCAGCGATGATCCGCCTACGCTGATGAAGGGTAAGGCGGTGCCCGTGAATGGGATGGTGCCGGTCACGACAGCCACGTTGATCATCGCCTGGAATGCGATCCAGCAGGTGATGCCTGCAGCAAGCAGTCCACCAAAGTGGTCGGGCGACTGGCTTGCGATGCGAAGGCCGCGATAGGTCAATAGGGCGAAGAGGGCGATGATGGCCAAGCAGCCCACCAGGCCCAACTCTTCGCCAGCGATGGCGAAAATGCTATCGGTGTGGGCCAAGGGCAGCTGCCAGTACTTCATCCCGCTGTGGCCCGGCCCCGAGCCCAGGAGGCCACCGCTGCCGAGGGCGATCACGCCCTGCCTGAGTTGCAGGATCGTGCTGCTCATGGGGTCCCGCCAGTCGGTGAAGAACGGCTCAAGCCGGAGAGGGGCCAGTTGAATGATCACAATAGCAAATGTCGCAATCCCACCTATTATGCCGACCACAAACTGGACCACGTCAGCGCCCGCAAGGAAAAACATCGCTACCGACACCATGACGATAATCATGGCTTCCGAGGTGTCGGGTTGGGCTATTACCAGGCCTGCGATCACACCCACCATGATCGTGAACGGTAAGAGCCCATAGGGTAGCCTTCGTAGAAGCTCGCCTTTGGAGGACAGCCAGTGTCCGATATAGATCACCACGGCCAGCTTGGCCAGTTCTGACGGCGAAACCGACTGGCCGATCAACTGCCGTCCCCTCTCCGGCCCAAAGGCGAGGATCAGTAGCAGGACTACGGTCACGGCCATAATGGGAACGGAAAGCTTCATCCAATACCGATGGGGAAACCAGGTGGCGGTGAACATCGCCAGAGCGCCGATGCCGAACCACGCCAACTGGCGCTTGAAGAAATGGGCTTGGTCACCATAGATCTCAAAGGCTATGTGGGAACTGGAGCTGTACACCAGCATCAACCCCAGAGCGATCAGCGCTGCGGTTGCACCCAGCAGGATCCAGTCGGGCGAACCTAATGTCTTGGACTTTTCAGCCATCGTCTACTCGTACGCCTTCACAAGACGCTGGAAATGCTCGCCACGCTCGGCAAAATCACGGTAGGCATCAAAGCTCGTGCCTCCAGGTGAGAGAAGCACCACATTGCCAGGCCGGGCTACCTCGGCCGCAACCTGGACCGCATGCTCCAGCGTCCCGGCAAGGTGGATTCGACACGTATTGGGCACGGACGTCTGTGAGTTGCGCATTGCACCTTCAATGAGTTCGGCTGCCTCTCCAAAGAGGATCAGGTGCCGTGCTCTCTGCCAGGTGTGAGCGGCCATCCCTTCCCACGGTAGATGTTTGTCTCGCCCGCCCGCCAGCAGCACGATGGGGGCCGCGGAAAACGCCTGCAAAGCGGCCACGGTCCGTTCCGGCGTGGTGGCGATGCTATCGTCGTACCAGAGAACGCCATCACGCTCGGCGACCAACTCCAGCCGGTGCTCTACGCCGGCGAAGGTAGTTGCCCCCTG
>CBDUWJ010000093.1:0-8080 GCA_965370895.1 uncultured Anaerolineae bacterium
CCCAGTTGCTGACCCAGAACTGCAACCACTTCGAGCTGGGACAGTGTCTCAGGGCCGGCCAATTCGTACGTGGCCCCCAGGTGTCCGGGTTCGGTAAGCACGATGGCCGCGGCCGCAGCCACATCCTCCAGATCTACCATGCCCAGCCGCGTCTCAGCAGCGTAAGGCACAGGGTAGAGGCCCACGTCCACGATCTGGTCCCAATGAGCCAAGACGTTCTGCATGTAGGCCGCTGGCTGCAGGATCGTAAAAGGTAACCCCGACTCGAACAACCGCTCCTCGACGCGCAGCTTCTGCCAGTGGTGAGGCATAGCCTCGGTCTGGGGGTGTAGCACGGAGTGGTAGACAAAGCGATCGACCCCTGCCGAGCGAGCGGCTCTGATGATTGTCTGACCGATGGCCACTTCGTCGGGGCTCATGTTGGGGGGAATATGGTAGACTGCCTGGACGCCGCGGGTCGCGTCATTCATGACCGCCTGAAGGCACATGTCGCCGAGAAACGGTTCCCGCACGCCCAGGTCTTTGACGACACGGACCTGCTGTGGGCGATGTACGAGCGCTCGAACCGGCTCCCCTTTCGCGACCAGCGCCCGGATGACAGCCCGTCCTGTTTTGCCGGCTGCGCCCGTGACCAGGATCATGCCCACTTTTCTCCTCTTTGGAAGGTGCAACGAAAGTGGTTGCTCGTCATCGGTCCAGCAGCTCCATGAGCCGATCCGGATAGTCGGTGATGATGCCGTCCACACCCAAAGTGAGCAGGCGCTGCATATCATCCACGTCATTGATCGTCCAGGCATGCACCTGGAGATAACGATGGTGAGAGGCGTCAACGAAACGTGGGGTAAGCAGGTGCAGTCCGCCTCTGTACTCTGGCACTTGCACCGCCTGGGCGGCCGGACTATAGGCCGCTTCGAGCAGTGCCTTGCTTGTGACAAAGAGCGTGACCACCTCGTTTTGAGTGGCCGCTGTCGCGACTTTGGGGCATTCGCGCCGGAACTCGTTCATGGTTTCCTCGTGGAACGATGCGACGAGCACTTGGTCCGTCCTATCCAGGTCGCGGATCATCCTGCAGAGCTGGGCGGCCAGTGAGGGTTCGGCCTGCTCTTCGGACCCGCTCCGCTTGATCTCGATATTCATGGGCATGGTCGGAAAGGCGGCGAGTACTTCTTCGAGTGTTGGGACCGTGATCGCCTGTCCTCGATAGGGGAAGGTCTTTCCATCGTCGGGCGACCAGTTGTACCCGGCATCCAGGGCCTTGAGTTCCGCCAGAGTGAGGGCCTTGACCGAGCCGCTGCCGTTGGTAGTGCGATCCACCGTGCTATCGTGAATCACTATGGGCACGCCATCGGCGGTGCTGTGGATGTCCATCTCCAGGACATCGACCCCCATGGCCACTGCCTGCTCAAAGGCGTACAGAGTGTTCTCCGGCCACAGGCCCTTGCCGCCCCGGTGGGCAATCACCAGGGGCTGCTGCTGGGCCTGAGCGAAAAACGCGTGATGGGAGGCCGGCCGGGCCAACAACACCACCACGCCGCAGGCCACGACTGCGATTGCAATGAGGGCCAGCAGCCCTTTGAGTAGTTTCGAACGCATGGTATTCTCCAATCGTGCCTATCCCAAGGCTGCAGTCCGCCGTGAGTGATAGCTCTCCAGGATCCGCGCCACGCGCTCCGGTTCGAGCTTTCCCCGGAGTGTCGGTGTCTCGAAGAATCGGTGGGGAACGTTTTCCAATCGTGCCTCAAGACCCAGGCGCTCCCGCACACGCACTCGCTGCCAATAGATGCGCCGGCCCATAGCACGTAGTTCGTCGGCTGTGCGCTCGATGCCCACGCTGCCCAACGCCCGGCTGATGGTCTCCAGGTCGTAGACGCCGCGGGCAAAGAGGCAGATGGCTGTGCTGGTCTGGACGATGCGCTCGCGCGCGCAGACCAGCATGCAGGAATCACAACCGATACAGCGGGCCATGCGTGGCGCGAAGAGTGTCCTGAGCATGCGAGGCACCTTTCAGGTCCCCAGGACGGACTCGGATTTGGATGGATATCCGAAAACAGCCTGTCCCTGTCCGTCTCTCGAGTCTATCACGCCGCGTTGGGATCCCCGGCGCAAAGCCACCAGTTGTTGGCTATGCCCTGTGTGTAGCCAGGGGCGTTGGGCAGGTGCTTGAACCACCACTTGTGATGGGCGCGCATGTCACCATTGCCCCACTCGCTGCAGTCCACCTCGTGGGCGATGCCCTGCAGGTTGGGGAAATAGAGCCAATCGTCGCAGGTGCTGAGCACCTTGGCTGGATTGCCCCAGTCATAGTCGCTGAGACTGTTGGGTGCGTAATGCATCCAGCCACAGCCTGCCTTCCCGGGGGCTTTTTTGTCGTAGAGGATGAACCGCTCCCACAGATTGCGCCTATTGTGTGAGTGACGCCAGGTGTGTCTCAAGAGGGACTCGACGCGGTGGCCGTAACTCTCCAACATGGGTCCGACGCCGCGTTCGTAGTTAAAGCCCATGATCACAAAGCGGCGGGAGATCCCCTCCGTCCGGGGAAGCGGTGGGGCGTTGCACCAGAAGGCCCCCGGTCCGACCATGATCGACTCGTAGAAGCCAGCGAAGGGGAAGGCGAACAGCCATACCTCGTCGATCTGCCCTGATTCGATTCGAGCCAGCAGATCAAAATCGGCGAGGATGGCCTCATAGTCTACGGCATCCGGGTCGTGCCAGCCGGTTCCGTCGCGCCAGCACTGCAGGAAGTTGGCTTCGTCGTAGCGAAAGCCATCCAGCTTGACCGGCCAGGCGTCCGCCTCAATCCGCTGTACGATCTCATACTGCAGAAAGCCGCCGCTGCACTCGCGCAGGTCGGCAATGAATCCTCGCGTCAGTTCCTCGACATCGTGCCAGCCCAGGACTTGAGTTAGTGTCTTGCCGGCCTCGGAGCGGGTGGTCGGGTTGTAGGTGATCAACAAGACGCGGGGTCGCAAGGACTCGGGTGATTCCTCACCACCTGGAGGTGTCTCCCGCGGGCCAAACCGAAAAAAGGTGCGGAGCCGGTCGATCAGATCACCCCAGCGACTCATGATCGCTTACCCCCCTAAACGCGACGTTCTCACCCTTGGCTGTTGGAAAGCCATCTAGAACAGCAGATGTCTCAGGTGGCCGGCTATGTACCCATCCTCCCGACAATCCAAGGCGATCCACAGTATACCATTGCTCATGGGGAGGTGCAAGAAGCCCCAATAGGAAGCTCTCGGAAGGGTTTGCAGTTCACCGTTCCGAGAGCTCGGGCACGTTGCCTCGACTCGGGGAGCCGGCTGCAACAGCACGTCACCTACGGTCTCTACTGGCTAGCGCTCCTCTTTGCGCTTTTCCATCACCTCGGGCGAAATGGGGGCATAGTGGTCGAACTCCATGACAAAGGCCCCCCGGCCCTGGGTACGGGAACGCAACGCGGTGGCGTAGCCGAACATGGCGGCCAGTGGCACGTCGGCCTGGATGGACTGGCCGTTGCCGTTGCGCGACTCAACGCCGGTGATACTGGCTGCCCGGGCGCTCAAGTCGCCGATGACGTCGCCAGTGTAGTCGTCGGGTGCCACCACCTCCACTCGCATGATCGGTTCCAGCAGGATGGGGGCAGCCTCAGCCGCGGCTCTGCGAAGAGCCATCCGAGCGGCGGTGCGGAAAGCGCGCTCCGACGAGTCTACATCGTGAGACTTGCCGTCCACCAATGTGACCTTGACGTCCACCATGGGCTGCTCGGCCAGCACGCCGCGGGCCAAGCCATCGTTAACGCCGGCCTTGACGGCGGTGATGAACTGCCGGGGCACTGCTCCGCCCACCACTTCGTTCTCAAAGATCAGGCCACTGCCGGAGGGCAGCGGTTCCAACTCCAGCTCGACCACAGCGAACTGGCCGCGACCACCGGTCTGCTTGACCAGCCGGCCTTGAGCGCGGGCTGCGCGGGTGATCGTCTCGTAGTAGGCTACCTGAGGGCGTCCGACCCTGGTGCCTACATCGAACTCGCGGCGCAGGCGCTCCAGCAGCACCTCCAGATGGAGCTCGCCCATGCCGGCCAGCACCGTCTGCCCCAGACGCTCATCCTGACGTACCTGGAAAGTGGGGTCCTCTTCCATCAATTTCTGCAAAGCCACCGACAGTTTGTCCTGATCGGCTTTGGTGCGCGGCTCGACGGCCAGCTCGATGACCGGTGCCGGGAAGGTGATCTGCTCCAGCACGACTGGCCGCGCGCCGGAGGACAAGGTCTGGCCGGTGGGCGTGTCCTTGAGGCCGAGCACTGCGCCGATGTCGCCGGCGCGGATCTCATCCACTTCTTCGCGGCGGTCGGCGTGCATGCGCACCAATCGTCCGATCCGCTCCCGCTTGCCGCTGTTCGTGTTGAGGAGCGTTTCACCCCGCCGCACGGCTCCCGAATAGACGCGAAAGTAGGCCAGCCGGCCCATGTAGGGATCGGTGCTGACTTTGAAGACCAGGGCCGCTGTCGGCGCTTCAGGATCTGGTGGGCACGAGATTTCCTCGTCCGTTTCTGGGTCCCAGCCGCTCATGGGCGGTACGTCAAGCGGCGAGGGCAGAAAATCCACCACGGCATTGAGCAGCATTTGCACGCCCTTGTTGCGCAGGGCCGTCCCGCACAGCACAGGCACCACCTCTCCGGCGAGCGTCGCCTGTCGCAGGATCGCTCGCAGATCTGTTGCGGATAGGTCCTCACCATTCAGGTAGCGCTCGGCGAGCTCGAGTGAGCCATCGACCTCTACCTGGGCCAGTTTCTCGATCATCTCGTCGCGGCGCCGGGCAACCTCAGCCTGTAGCTCATCTGGAACATCGGTCACTACCGGCTCGGTGTGTTCTGCATCGCAGTAGACGATGGCCTTTTCTTCGATCAGGTCCACCACGCCGCAAAAGCCGCTCTCGGCGCCGATGGGCATCTGCACCGCCACGGGATTGGCCCCCAGTCGCTTGGCGATGCTGTCGACAGCCCGCCAGAAGTCGGCTCCCACGCGGTCCATCTTGTTGACAAAGCATATGCGTGGCACGCTGTAGCGGTCGGCCTGGCGCCATACCGTCTCCGACTGGGGCTCCACCCCGGCCACGCCGTCGAACACCACCACGCCCCCGTCAAGCACGCGCAGGCTCCGTTGCACTTCGGCGGTAAAGTCGATGTGGCCTGGCGTGTCTATGATGTTGATCTGGTGCTCGCGCCAGGTGCTGGTGATAGCCGCCGATTGGATGGTGATACCCCGTTCGCGCTCCTGGGGCATAAAGTCGGTGATGGTGGTGCCGTCATCCACGCTGCCCAAGCGGTGGGTAAGGCCGGTGTAGAACAAGATCCGCTCAGTGATGGTGGTCTTGCCCGCGTCGATGTGGGCGATGATGCCAATGTTGCGGATGCTATCCAGTGTTCTGGTCTTCATTTTGCTCGTCATAACTACTCCTCACGTGCCGCGCCTTGCTGTTTCGCTCACCCCACGGACTTGGGACCCGAGCGAGTGACGCTGTGCACAGAAAGACGGCTCATCGTCCTGCCTGATGAGCCGCCTCCCTCCCTCGGTCGTTCACATCATGCACAACTCGCGCCAGGCTCTGTAGCCCGGCGCGGTGCAGATTCTACCACAGTTGTGAGCAAATGCCAAGTAATGAGGGCTACATTGCCAACCATCGTGCCCGCTCGAACAAGCCCTGGCTGCCCGACCGTTTCACATCCAGCACACACGCATTGGCAAAGTAGGGAAAGTCAAAATCGGTGAGATCACCGGCCTTGGCGCCGGGAATCGGCATCAGTCGGGCGGTCAGTGGCTTGTTCAGGCGCAGGGCCAGAGCGGCCACGTCGAGTAAGATTCCAGCCAGTTCCTCCTCGCTCACGTCGCCCGGCAGGGGCACAGTGTCGAGCCCGGTGCCGCACACGGCGGAGTAGAGGAGCAACTCGTTGACGGTGAACAACGCCTCTCGGCTGCGGGCGGCCAAGATCGCGTCCTCCAATACCGGTAGCATCAACCCGTTGAAGCCGCAGTGAGGATAGCTGGCCTGGCGCAAGCAGCCCGTGAGGAACGAGGCAGCAAAGAGGGTCCCCGGTGCCCCAAAACGGTCCACGCCCAGGCGTTCCACCGCTGCGCCGATGCTCCGCGCCTCCTCGGGGAAGGGAGCCCAGGAGAAGTCGAGCCCGGCGAAGCGGAAGTCAAAACGCTCGGCGAGGGGGCGGACCAGATCCGTGATCTGGCCAGCGGATACCTCGACCGTCGCTGACAGCCGTGCCCGCACCTCATCCAGCGAGGCTGTTCCGGCAAACGCAGCTACGGCTAGATCGGCTGACTCGGTGGCGATGGCCATGGTGGGCGGACCACCGTCGTGGTAGGCCGCTGGGAAAAAGGGCGCGTGAGGCCCAACGTTGGCCAGCATCGCCAGCCGTAGGTTGCCAAATCCGAGGTCGGTCGTGTGGGCGATGTCGCGGACGATCTCTGCCGTGCGCTGGATGGCCCCCATGTGCAGGCCCTGTCCCTTGCGGGCGACAAGGACACTGGCAAAGACGGCGTCGGTGGCGCGGATGAGGTCAGGGATCTGGTCCAGACGCGAAAGGTCGGCGTTGGGCGCATCGGCCAGGACCGGCCCCAAGGAAAGGTATTCGAATCCGGCGTCGGCGCATTGGGGCCATAGTTCGGAGGTCAGCCACAGCGGAGTGCCCGGCAGGTGGGACAGGGGCTGCGTCGCGAGTCGGAGAGTCTGCACTGGGAATCCTGCCGATTCCAATGCGCCCCTGACCTCACGGGCGAACCGTCCAGCCGCACGCACGGCATCGGCGTGCCTGTCCGTGGGCCCCACGGTGCTGAAACATGTCACAGAGCGGATCTTCATGGTGGCCTCGCAAAGACAATGGGGAACGTTCGACGGCGGAGGTGTTCAGGCTCGTCGTTGGCGGGCAGCCTCGAACAGGATCACCGTCGCGGCCATGGCCGCGTTGAGGGATTCGGTTCCCTCAGACATCGGGATGCTGACAATGCCTGTTGCCAGCTCGGTGGCCACAATGCTGGCGCCTGCTGCTTCCCCTCCCACGACGAGCGCCGAGGGTACTGTCCAGTCTACCGCCTCGTAGGTGAGCTGGGTCTCATTCTCGTGGGCAACCGTGCTGGTGGGCTTGGAAATTGGTGGGCTCCCACTCTGGTGGGCATCGGCCAGCCAGACAGTTTGCCCTCTCACCCTCTTGACGATATCTGGCCAGTTCAGGCTGGTCACAGGCAGGCGAAAGTGAGCGCCCATAGCCCCCCGCACGACCTTGGGGTTGTACAGGTCCACCGTGCCTGGGGTGAGGATAACCTGTCCCACACCCGCGGCCTCGGCGGAGCGGAGGATAGTGCCCATATTGCCGGGATTGCGCAGCCGGTCGAGAATCAGTACGAGTCCGGGACGGGGTTGGAGATGCACAAAGGGCAGAACAGCCATCACCCCTTGGGGCGTCTTGGCATCAGTGCACGCCGCCAACACGCCGTCACTGACGAGCCAAGTGCCCTCCTCTGTCAGGGCCAAAAGCGGTACCAGGCGTTTAGCATCCGGGGTCGCTGCCCATGCTTCGGAGAAAAAGACGAGAGCGGGCATCAGGCCCGCTCCCAACGCTTCGTCTACGAGACGAGTGCCTTCAATGCTGAAACGGTCCTCTCGTTGGCGGGTTCGCCGCCGCATAAGGGACCGAACGTGTTTCACGCGTTCGTTGTGAACGCTGGTGATCCTCGAGACCATGGCTTGGCCGTCCAAGTGCCAGGGCTGTCGTCCCCTTGCTCCTCGGCTGCTAGCCCTTCGCCACCTCGACCACTTGAGCGAAGGTTGCTTGGTCACGCACTGCCATGTCGGCCAGGATCTTGCGATCCAGTTCGATGTTCGCCTGTTTCAAGCCGTGGATGAAATGGCTGTATGATAGTCCGTTCTGGCGAGATGCGGCGTTGATGCGGGCGATCCACAGGCGGCGAAAATCGCGCTTGCGGTTGCGCCTGTCGCGATAGGTGTACCACAGCGATTTGAGCATGGCCTCGTTGCTCCGTCGCCACAGGCGGTGTTTGCCCCCAAACTGGCCTTTGGTAAGTTTCAGGACTTT